>JAYRLX010000353.1:0-4332 GCA_041905125.1 Caulobacter sp.
CGCGCCGACCAGGTCCTTCATCTTGGCCTTGATCGCGTCGGTGTCTTCCGGCTCGAACGCGAAGGGCTCCTTGGCGGCGTGCTCAGCCAGTTCGATGATCGCGTCGATCACCGGCTGCATTTCCTTGTGGGCGAAGTTGACGCCGCCCAGCACGATCTCTTCCGAGAGCTCCTGGATTTCGCTTTCGACCATCATCACGGCGTCGGACGTACCGGCCACGACGAGGTCCATCTTGCTGTCCTTCAGCTCGTCGAGCGTCGGGTTCAGCACGTACTGGTCATTGATCCAGCCGACGCGGGCGGCGCCGATCGGGCCCATGAACGGGGCGCCCGACAGACACAGGGCGGCAGAGGCGCCGACCATGGCCAGGACGTCGGGATCGTTCTCGAGGTCGTGCTGCAGCACGGTCACGACGACCTGGACTTCGTTCTTGAAGCCCTTGACGAACAGCGGGCGGATCGGACGGTCGATCAGGCGGGAGACCAGGGTCTCCTTTTCCGACGGACGGCCTTCGCGCTTGAAGTAGCCGCCAGGGATCTTGCCGGCCGCGAAGGTCTTTTCCTGATAGTTGACCGTCAGCGGGAAGAAGTCTTGGCCCGGCTTCTGGGTCTTGGCGAAGACGGCGGTGGCCAGGACGACGGTTTCGCCCATGGTGGCCAGGACGGCGCCGTCGGCTTGACGGGCGATGCGACCGGTTTCGAGGACCAGCGTCTTGCCGCCCCACTCGATCGTCTTGCGTTTGATATCGAACATTTTTCTTCTTTCGGTTCCCGCGGGCGGATTCCCGTCGGGGGCGGACAGGGGCGGACGGCTAACGGAAGCCGGCCCGATGATCCTCATCCAGTGTGACAGGCGGGTTTGAGGACGTGAACCCTCGGACAAAGGAGCGACCCGGTTGGAGCGGGCGTCCCACGGAGTCTGGCGTACGGCCTGTCTCGGCCGCCAGGCCCCAAATACGCGATCCGCCGCCCTGCTTTCGCGGGGCGGCGGACCTGGATGCCTTAGCGACGCAGACCCAGCTTTTCGATCAGGGACTGATAGCGACCGGCGTCGGACTTCTTCAGATGGTCGAGGAGCCGGCGACGCTGGGAAACCAGCTTCAGCAGACCACGACGGCTGTGGTTGTCCTTCTTGTGCGTCTTGAAGTGCTCGGTCAGGTTCGAGATGCGTTCCGAGAGGATCGCGACCTGGACTTCAGCGCTGCCGGTGTCACCCGCGCCGCGGGCGTGTTCGGCGATGAGAGCGGCCTTGCGCTCGATAGTGATCGACATCGGTAAGTCTCCGCTCAGGTGAGTTGGAAGACCCGCACCGGATTGAGCCGCCCGGCGCGCATCTCGCACAGGGCCACCAACCTGTCGCCGGACATGGCGGAAACGGTGCGATCGCCGGGCGGAAGCTCGGCTTTCAACGTTTCCACCTGACGCGGAAGCAGGACGATGGCGCGTCCCTGTGCAAGCCGGAAGGCGTCTTCATCGGTCACGGCCAACGCCGGGATGTCGTCCAGCGCGGTCTCGACCGGAAGCAATGCCTCCGACAGCCGGGCCTCATAGCTCAAATTCTCGAGAGTTTCCAGCGATATCGCCCCGGCCTCCGAGAAGCCCCCCACGCGGGTGCGGCGAAGATCGGCGACGTGGCCGCACGCGCCGAGCGCCTTGGCCAGGTCGCGGACCACGGCGCGGACATAGGTGCCCTTGCCGCATTCCATCTCCAGGGTGACGTGATCGACGTCCGGCTGGTCCACGATCTTGAGGCCGAAGATCGTCACCTTGCGGGTCGGCAGCTCGAACTCGACCCCGTCGCGGGCCAGGTCATAGGCGCGCTCGCCGTCGACCTTGATGGCCGAGAAGTTCGGCGGAACCTGGTCGACCTCGCCGATGAAGGCGGGCAGCGCCGCCTCGACCTGCTCCCGCGCCGGACGGACGTCGGAGCTGGCCGTGGTCTCGCCCTCGCGGTCGAGCGTGGTGGTGTCGCGGCCCCAGGCGATGGTGAACCGGTAAGCCTTGTCGGCGTCCATCAGGAACGGGACGGTCTTGGTCGCCTCGCCCAGCGCGATCGGCAGAATGCCGGTGGCCAGCGGGTCCAGCGTGCCGGCATGGCCGCCCTTCTGGGCGTTGAACGCGCGACGCACGCGGCTGACCGCCGTGGTCGAGGTCAGGTCGTAGGGCTTGTCCAGGCAGATCCAGCCCGAGACGGCGTCGCCCTTCTTGCGGCGCGCCATGGATCAGTCCTCGTCCTCATCGAGGACGTCGGACAGGCGGCGGGTGTCCTGCTGGACCTTCGGGTCCAGGAACAGCTTGTCCATATAGGCGGCGGTTCCGAAGCTCTCGTCGTGAATGAACTTCAGGTCCGGCGTGAACTTCATGTCGATGCTGCGGCCCAACCGACCGCGCAGGAACTTCGAGACCCGGTTCAGGCCCTTGATCACCTCGGTCGCATCCTCGCCGGTCAGGCCCGCGCCCAGCGGCTCAACGAAGCAGACGGCGTGCTTAAGGTCCGGGCTCATCCGCACTTCGGAGACGGTGACGGACACGTTGTGCAGCGCCTCGTCCTGCAGCTCCTCCTCGCGGAGGATCTCGACCAGGGCGTGGCGGATCAGTTCGCCGGCGCGGAGCTGGCGTTGCGAGGGGCCGGCTGCGGCGCCCTTCTTGTTGTCGGCATGGCGCTTCATGGCGCGGTATGTCCTTGCGGCCCGGCCGGCGGATCGAACGCCGGTGCGCGGGGGAAAATCGGAAGGCGCGGTGTCTAGGCCCGGAACGCCCGAAAGTCCAGCGTCACGCCCCGACCCGCTCCCGGAAGAACGCGATCACCCGGTCCCGCGCCTTCATCGTCCCGCAGTCGGGAACCGAGCGGTGCAGGTGCAGGGTCAGGACCGAATGCGGGGCCATCGGCACGCCCGGCGCGGCGTCGTGGTCCTCCAGCTCAATGACCTCGACCTTGTCGCCGAACTCGGCCCTCAGGCGGGCGATGCGGGCGTCGGGAACCAGCTTGTCGGACCTGAAGCGCAGGGCGAGTAGAGACAGGTCTTCATCCTTGAACCGCTGCTTGGCGCAGGCCAGCTCGCCCGCCGAGCAGTCGAGGCCGCCCCGCTCGGCGAAAGGCAACGACGGCTGGGACATCACCGGCGCCACGACCACGGGCTCGGTCATCATCGCCAGGGCGAAGCCGCCGGTGAAGCACATGCCCACGGCCCCAACCCCCTTGCCGCCGCACTCGGCGTGGACCTCGCGCGCCAGCGCCCTGAGCCAGTCGACGATCGGGCTGGACCGACCGCCCTTCCAGACGCTGAACTCGCGGCGCACGCACATGTTCTTGAGGATCTCGCCGACCGCATAGCCCTGGGTCACGGTCTTGCCCGGCTTGCCGAACAGGCTGGGGCAGAAGGCCGTCATGCCGGCGTCGGCCAGGTCCCGCGCGAAGGCCAGCACGCCAGGATGCAGGCCGGGAACCTCGTGGATGACGATCACGGCCGGGCCCGCGCCGATGCGATAGACCTCGCGCGTCCAGCGACCGTCGTCGAAGTCGAAGCGCTCGAACCCCGCCAGCGGATCGTTCGGCATCCTGTCGCCCTCCCTGCCCTAATCAAAGGCTAGACTGGAAAGGGTCGGGACGGCCAGATCAGTTCGACGTGTCGGGATGCTGGGGATTGTCGGTCCAGTCTTCCATCGGGTTCGGCGCGCGCCCCTTGGGTAGGCGCCACTCACCGCGATACGAGAAATCCAGGGTTCCACACAGGCGGGCGCGCCCCTGCGCCTTCGGGTCGTCGCCGAACGCCTGGATGCGCAGGTCGCGGCGCACGACGATGGTGCTGAACGACAGCCAAAGCCGTGTCGAGCCCGGGCAGAAGGCGCGGACGTAGATCTTGCCCTGGGCCGCGCCGGCGTCGACCTCGTAGAGCATGACGTCGGTGTCGACGCCGTCCATGGCCGAGAGGCCGCCGGGGCCGAGATCCTTCTGCCGTCCGTCCTTCAGCCGCGCCTCGGCCGGGACGCCGGTGGCGAGCACCTTGATGGGCCGCCCGCCGCCCAGAAGGCCTTGATTGAACAGGATGGTCACGCCCGCGCCGGTCAGCCGCTTGGCGTCCGGCGAAATCGGGTCGTATGAGAACATCCGCGTCTCGGCCGCTGCGGCGGACGCCGACAGGATCGCAACGACGGCGACCGCCCAGCCCAGCTTGATCATCGCCGCAGGTGCAGGTTCGCCGCCACGGGGTCGAAGCCCGTCAGGCGCCAGGTCGCGCCCTCGCGCGTGAAGGTCAGCAGGCAGGGCCCGTCCTTCTTGGCCGCGCAGACCCGGCCGTCGCCTGCCGGGCGGAGCGCGCTGGCGATCGCGACC
>JAYRLX010000354.1:0-4304 GCA_041905125.1 Caulobacter sp.
CGCTGGGCTCGGTGACGGTGCTGGGACTCGTCATTCTGCTGGCCTTCGCCCTGCTGGCGTCGTTGCGGCGCTGGAGCGAGGGCCTGCTGCTGGTCGTAGGCGCCGTCAGTGGCGTGACGATCAGCCAGGGCCTGAAGCAGCTGTTCGGGCGCGAGCGGCCGGAAATGGCGTTCCGCGCGGTCGAGGCGGTCAACGCCAGCTTCCCCTCCGGCCACGCCATGCTGTCGGCGGTGGTGTTCCTGACCCTGGGCGTGCTGGCGGCGCGGTTCGCGGAGCGGCGCCGGATCAAGGTGCTGGCGATGAGCGCGGCGGTGCTGCTCAGCCTGCTGGTCGGCGCCAGCCGGGTCTATCTGGGCGTCCACTGGGCCAGCGACGTCCTGGCGGGCTGGTGCGTCGGCGCAGCGTGGGCCATGGCCTGCTGGCTTGTGGCCTATCTCGCGCGGCGGCGGATCAGGACGCCTTCGGCTTCGGACGCCACCTGAGCTCCAGCGTCGTCCAGACCGCGCCGGCGAAGTCGCCCAGGCCCACGGCCAGCCAGGCCTTGGGCAGCCAGTCGGCCAGGACGAAGGCGCCGATGACGACCAGGGACAGGACGCGAAGCACGACCGAGGCGCGCATATAGGTGCGCTGGCCGGTCCACCCAGCCACGTGATAGCCCATCGCATAGGCCAGCAGCAGCAGGCCGGCGAACCGCACCCAGGGCGTGGCGGCGGGCTCCACCGGCGATTTCAGCAGATGCAGGACCGCGTGAGGGGCGACCGCGAAGGCCAGACCCGCCGTCGACAGCAGAGCGCCCCAGGTCCAGATGCTCCAGGGCTTGCCGAACGGCACCGGTGTCACCGGCGTCGGCGCTTCGACGGGCGCGCGCCACTCCGGATCGCTGTCGGTCATCAAAGAGGTCCCCGCCCGCCGCGTGTCGGCGCGCGACAATGGCCCATTCGCGCCCTGCGCCGCAAGGGAGCGGGGCGTGGCGATGTCTTGGCTTCACATCGGAAAGCTGAGCGATCCGTCCAGATTGCCCGACGATTTGGGCGATCCGGCGAAGGCGTCGAGATAGGTCGGCGCCAGCAGGGGGCGGAACGCCGACAGCGGCAGGATCAGCTCATAGTCGCCCTCGGCGTAGGGGCCCACCAAATAGGGATCGATCAGAACCATCAGGCCGCCGATCTTCCCCGCCTCGGTCGAGGGGGCCAGGGCGAGCGTGGTCTCGGTCCATTTCGGACAGCCGAAGATGTCGTCGGGCGGAGACGCGCCTTCGCGGTGGCGCTTGGCGGCGGCCACGGCCTCGCAGATGGCCTTGTCCAGCGCCTTCATGTCCGCGCCGGCGCGGAACAGGTCGGCGGGCTTGACCTCCTTGTTCGCGGCGGCGTCCCACAGCAGCGCCGCCGCCCCGTGGTTCGGATGGGCGCCGCCGGTGTAGTCGAGCCACATCCCTCGCAGGCTGATCAGCCGGGGCGTGGCCGCCGCCACGGCCCATTGACGCTCGCTGGCGTACTGTCGCCATGGATACTGTCCGTCGTCGGCTTTGCGGTCCGCTTCAGCCTTGGTCGCGAAGGCCCTGAGCTGGGCGGTTTCGCGATCATAGAGCAGGGCGTGCAGGGGCGGATAACGGCCGATCTCGGTCGACAGCGTCAGGCTGACCTCGGCCGCGGGATCGGCTTGCTTGAAGGTCAGGGGGATCGCGCCGACCGGCGTCTGCGTCTTGGGCGCCTGTGGAGGCTTCCGCGCCTGGGACGCCTGGGACGCCGGGGGCGACGTTCGAGCCTGCTGGCGCTCACACGCGCCCAACGCCGCGAGCAGGGCCAGGGCGACGGCCGGAGCGGCGGCGGGGCTCTTCATCGGCTCAAACTCTCCAGAGGCGCCACTGCGGTCCAGGCCGGCTGGACCAGTCCCGACTTGTGCAGCTGCTTATAGGCCTTGATCACGCGCTGCAGCTTGTGTTCGGCGATTCGATGGGCGCGCGACAATGGCCCATTCGCGCTGTGGGCCGCAAGTTTGCCTTGACCGTGTGAGGTCGTCGAAAAACACTCTTTCCGAGAATTCTTGGTCGCCGGGGAGGGGAGCCATGGATCTAAGGGCGTTTTTGACCTCGCATGCTCAGGACGCCGTTCTGAGCGATCAGGTGGCGGCTGGCCTGGCGGCGGCGGCCTACAAGGATCCCGCGACGGGGCTCTCGCGGCTTGAGGCCCTGCCGGGGTGGGACATCCTCGAACGGGCCAATGTCCCCGGGGGGTATGACGCGGCGGCCCTCCACCATCCCGCCAGCCGCAGCCTGGTGGTCGTCAACAGAGGCACCGAGGGGATCAAGTCGTTCACGGACTGGTGGGCCAATATATCGGCTGGCCTGTTCAACGATTCCGACCTGCAGATCGCGCCGGCGGCGACGTTCCTGCGCGAGGCTATCGAGGCCTGCCACGATAAGGGTCTGCCCGCTGAAAAGCTTCTGATCACCGGCCACTCGCTTGGCGGCGCTCTGGCCGAGATTCAAGGCATGCTGGCCCGGGCGTTGTCATCCCATGCGCCGGCGGCGATCCGAGTGGTCGGCGTGGCCTCGGCCGGCTTCGCCAACGCCGCCGCCGGCTACGCCCATCGCCAGGGACTAGCCCTGGACCGCACGGTCGAGCCTTTCATCAAGCACTATGTCCGCGACTTGGATAAGGTGCCGCATCATCCCCTCCGGTCGATCTTCGGAACGGACGTCAAGGTCGCCTCGGTCTGGCAAGCCAAGCGCGCCAAGCCTCCCAAAGGCGACATCTGGGAGTACACCACGACCTTCGATTTCCTGCGCAATCACGACCAGACGCTCTATTGCGAGTATCTGTCGCTCGGGCCCGATCATCACCTCTGGTACAGCCAGAAGGCCCGCGCGGTGTCGGTCCGGGCCGGAGAATATCCGACCTGGGACCACACCTTCATCATGCCGTCCGACTTCTAGCCGAGCTTCAGACCTAGACCAGTCCCGACTTCTGCAGGGTCTTATACGCCTTGATCACGCGCTGCAGCTTGTGCTCGGCGCTGCGGTCGCCGCCGTTGGCGTCGGGGTGGCAGCGCTTGAGCAGCTCCTTGTACTTGGCCTTGATCGCCGCGCCGTCGGCGCCGGCCTCGAGGTCGAGGTCGGCCAGGGCCTGGCGCTCCAGCTTGCCCAGACCCCGCTCGGCGGCGGTGCGCTGCGACTCGGCTCGGCGCTGCTGCGCGCGGAAGATGCCGAACGGGTCGGCGAAGGCGCGGGCGTCGCGGGCGGCCTGGGCGGCGGCCTCGCGCGAGCGGGCGTCGGCCTTGAAGCTCCAGGTCGGCCGGCCGCCGGTCATGCGCTCGGTTTCCTGCTCGGCGCGGATCTGCGCCTCGGACATGCCGGCGTAGAAGTTCCAGTTCTTGTTGTACTCGGCCGCGTGGCGCTGACAGAACCAGTAGTGCTGGTCGGGGATGTCGCGCGACTTCGGCGCCTTGGCCGAGCCGGGCAGGCTGCAGTCGGGATGGTCGCAGCGCTTCTCGCCTGGCTTCAGGCGCAGCACGTCGTTGACAGCCTCGTCCTCGCCTTCCTTCGGGGGGCGGACCCGGATGTCGTAGAATTTAGGGCGGTACTCAAACGGCCGGTTCATGGCGCTTAGAGTAAGCCCGCGCTATTTCCGTTCAAGGATTGACATGCGGGAGTCGCGTCATGGGCGCCGTTGCGGAAGCTATTCGGACGAAGTTGGAGGCCGCCTTCGCGCCGTCGCGGCTGGAGCTGATCGACGACAGCGACCGCCACCACGGCCACGCGGGCCATAGCGGCGCGGGCGAAAGCCACTTCACCCTGCGCATCGAGGCCGAGGCCTTCGCCGGCAAGGCGCGGGTGATGCGCCAGCGCATGGTGATGAAGGCGCTGGCCGACGAATTGGCGGGGCCAGTCCACGCGCTCTCGATCGTCGCCACCGCGCCGGGCGAGGCTTGAGCCAGCGCGCGATATTTGAGCTTGCGCGGCGGCGCCGCGACTGATTGCCTCTCTCCCCGGCGCGATCTTGGCCGGGCAGGCAGGATTAGCATGAGCGCCGACGTCATTTCCTCTTCCGACACCCTGGAACAGACCGCCGCCGCGGCGCTGCCCGCGCTGCTGGAGCGGTCCTACGCCCGCTATTCCAATTTCACGGTGGCGGCGGCGGTGATCGACGACGAGGGGCGGACCCACTACGGCGTCAATGTCGAGAACGCCGCCTATCCCTCCGGCACCTGCGCCGAGCAGACGGCGATCGGGGCGATGATCACGGCCGGCGGCGCGCGCCGCATTGAAAAGGTGCTGATCGCGGCGGGCTCAGACGCGGTGGTTC
>JAYRLX010000355.1:0-4284 GCA_041905125.1 Caulobacter sp.
GTCGAAAAGAAGTTCGGCCGCTACCCGGCCCTGAACAAGGTCGATCTCGAGATCGCCGACGGCGAACTGCTGGCGCTGCTGGGGCCTTCAGGCTCGGGTAAGACGACCCTGCTGCGCACGATCGCGGGCCTGGAATTCCCCGATGAGGGCCAGGTGCTGTTCGATGGCGAGGACGTCACCTACGCTTCGGCGGCCGCGCGCCGCGTCGGCTTCGTCTTCCAGCAGTACGCGCTGTTCAAGCACATGACCGTGGCCAAGAACATCGCGTTCGGCCTCGACGTGCGGAAGGGGCGGGAGAAGCCCTCCAAGGCCGAGATCGCCCAGCGCGTGGAAGACCTGTTGAAGCTGGTCGAGCTGGAAGGCTTGGGCCAGCGCTATCCGTCGCAGCTGTCTGGCGGCCAGCGCCAGCGCGTGGCCCTGTCGCGCGCCCTGGCCGTGCAGCCCAGCGTGCTGCTGCTCGACGAGCCGTTCGGGGCGCTGGACGCCACGGTCCGCAAGTCGCTGCGCCGCGAGCTGCGCCGCGTGCACGACGCCACCGGCGTCACCACGATCTTCGTCACCCACGACCAGGAGGAGGCGCTGGAACTGGCCGACCGGGTCGCGATCCTGAACCAGGGTCGCATCGAGCAGATCGGCACGCCTGACCAGGTGCACGACCAGCCAGCCTCAGCCTTCGTCTGCGGGTTCGTCGGCGAGGCCAACAGCTTCGATGGACAGGTCAGCGGCGGCCGGTTCAACGCCGGCGCCCTGGCCTTGCCGGCGTCGGGGGTTCGGGACGGCGCGGCGACGGCCTATGTCCGGCCGCATGACTTTGTGCTCGACGACGCCGGCTTCGAGGTGCGCGTCGATCGCGCGCACGTGCAGGGCGCTCTGACCACGGTGAACGCGACGACTCCCGACGGTCGGCGCATCGAGATCAGCGCCTCGCGGGCCGAGGCGGCTCGCTTCCAGGGCGCGGTCCGCGTGGCGGCGCGCAAGGCGCACGTCTACGCCGCCTAGAGCCTGCCTGTTGTCCTGGACCTAGATCTCGAAAACCCGGTTTGGTGAATGCGCCGCTGGGCGCAGACGAAATATCAAGGCTTACGGTAAACTCTCTCGCCGACTCGGCAGAAGTTTTGAAGGTCTTAGATCCATGGTCGAGCCCTCGGGCGCGGAGCGTCGCGCGCATCCTCGGATGCCGGCGACGCGCAAAATCTACATCGTCGACGATCCGCGTTCGTGGAAGTGCTCGCTGCTGGACATCGCCGAGCGCGGCGCGCGCCTATCGACGGCCGGCATCACGCCGCCGCCGGACCGGTTCATCTTCGTCGACGCCGGTGGACGCCGCGTGCATCTGGCCGAGGTGGTCTGGCGCTCGTCGGTCGAGGCGGGGGTGCAGTTCCTGGAGACCAGCCGTATCGGGCCGCGCGCCGGCGGCGCCGCCGGGGCTCTGGACATCGCCCGGCGTTTCGCTGCGACGCTTCCGGCTTGATGTTCGGCGGCGGTCCAGCCGCCGCCGCGCCTACTACTGCTGCTGTTGTTGCTGCTGTTGGTGCATGTCCTCGCGGACGGCGGTCGGTCGGCGACGGCCGCCAGCGAAGTTCGGCCGGGCCATGCGCAGGAATTCCGGCTCTGCCATCGCCGCTCGCGCCCTGCGGACGCTGACGCCAACCGCCAGCTGGCTCTCGGAATCGCCCTTGTAGACCCCGCGTGACGGCGTCACGTCCGCATAGTCGCGGCCCACGGCGACGGCCACGTGGCGCTCGCCGGCCATCATGTTGTTCGTCGGGTCGAAGCCGACCCAGCGCAGGCTGGGCAGGAACACCTCGACCCAGGCGTGGGTCGCGTCCGGATCGGAACGGTCGCCGGCCTCGCGGTCGGTGAACAGATAGCCCGAGACGTAGCGCGCCGGCACGCCCCAGCCTCGGCAGACCGCCAGCATGATGTGAGCGAAGTCCTGGCAGACGCCCCGGCCGGCGCTCAGCGCCAGGTCGATAGGGCTGTCGGCGTCCGTAACCCCCGGCTGGTATTCGAAGGCGCTGTAGATCGTCTCCGACAGGATCCGCACGGCCGTCAGGGGGTCCTTGCGCCGAAGGGCCTCGAGATCGTGCTCGTTGATGAAGGTCTGCAACGCCTCGGTCGTCTGGACGAAGCCATGCGGCCGCAGGAAGTCGAAGCACTCACCGCGCACGAACTCGCTGCGCATCCGGTCCCACTCGCCCATGTCGAGGTGCTCCGGCCGCTCGGGCGGCGGTTCGGTCTCGACGGCGGAGCGGGCCACGATGGTCAGGTTGTCGTGCGGCTGCGGGACGTCGAAGTGATAGACGGCGTTGCCGAAGCTGTCGGCGTACGAGAACACCTGGGCGGCGGGCTCCAGGTCCAGCTCGAAGCTGACCAGCCGCTGGCGCGCGGTCTTCTGGGGCTGCATCCACAGCTCCATCAGGCTTTCCCGCACCGGGCGCTCGTAGTGGTACTGGGTGACGTGGCGGATTTCGAGCAACACGACTGAGCTTCCTTAACTGGTCGCGTGACGGGCGCCGAAACCGTGGACACTTTCGGCTGTCACGCTCCGGTTCCTACGCCGGCAGGCGCATTTCGAGCGGATAGGCCACGAAGGTCTCGTAGATCGCTTCGTGGATGCGGGCGCACTCGTTGACGACGGTGGTCAGCAGGGGGCCGGCGCCGACGGCCTTGAGCTCATCGACATCGGCGTACTGCAGGCGCGCCTTCAGCCGTCCGGCCAGACGCTCTGGACCGGCGCGCTCGCCGGCCGAGACGCTGCGGGTGAGGGCGGTCAGGTGCTGCTCGATCTGGGCCGTGGCGAAACGGATCGAGCGCGGGAAGTCCTCGTCGAAGACCAGGAACTCCAGGATATGCCGCGGCTCGATCTCGGCGGTGTAGACGCGCAGATAGGGCTCTAGGGCGCAGGCCATGCGCAGCACGCTGACCAGGGCCACGTGATCGTCCAGTCGACCGTGGCGCGGGGAGTCGGCGAAGCAGACCTCCAGTAGGCGCGAGACCAACTGGGCGCGCTCCATGTAGATGCCCAGCATCATGAACCGCCAGCTCTCGCCATGGCTCATGGTGGTGTCGGCGGCGCCCTTGAAGAGGTGCAGATCGGCGATCACGTCGTGCAGGAAGTTGGTCGAGCTGTCGGAGAACTCCTTGGCCGCTCGGGCGTCGGTGACCTTCAGATAGAGCAGGTTCAGCCGCTCCCAGGTCTCGGTCGTGATCTGGTCGCGGACCTGGCGGGCGTTCTCGCGGGCACGGGCCAGCGAAGAGACCACGGAGTTGGGATCCTGGCGGTCGAGGACCAGCTTCTGGGCCGCCTCGAACGAGGCGACGCCTGCGCCGTCGCCGGGTTCTCCGACCGCGGCCATGGCGATCCACACCGCGTGGGCGCCGGCGTCCGTCTGGTCCAGCGTGGCGTTCAGCATCACGCTGGACAGGCGCGAGAGGTGCTCGGCGCGTTCAATATATCGGCCCAGCCAGTAGAGGCTGTCGGCGACCCGAGCCAGCATCATGGGCGGACGCTCCCGTTGCCCGGACCGTGTTCCTCGGCCAAGACCCAGGTGTCCTTGGAGCCGCCGCCCTGGCTGGAATTGACCACCAGCGAGCCGCGCTTCAACGCGACGCGGGTGAGGGCGCCGGGCGTGACGATCGTCTTCTCTCCGGACAGGATGAAGGGGCGCAGGTCGACGTGGCGCGGTTCGATCCGGCCGTCGACCAGGCACGGCGCGGTGGACAGCTGGATGGTCGGCTGGGCGATATAGTTCTCTGGATCGGCCTTGATCGCCTCGGCGAAGGCCTCGCGCTCGGACTGCGAGGCGTGCGGGCCGACCAGCATGCCGTAGCCGCCCGACGCGCCGACGGCCTTCACCACCAGCTTGTCCAGATTGGCCAGCACGTGGTTCAGCTGGCGCGGCTCGCGGCAGAGATAGGTCTCGATATTGGGCAGGATGGCGTCCTCGCCCAGATAGTAGCGGATGATGTCGGGGACATAGGCGTAGACGGCCTTGTCGTCGGCGACGCCGGTGCCGGGCGCGTTGCAGATCACGACGTTGCCGGCGCGATAGGCGTTGAACAGCCCCGCGGCGCCCAGCGAGGAGTCGCGGCGGAAAGTCAGGGGATCGATGAAATCGTCGTCGACCCGGCGGTAGATCACGTCCACGCGACGCAGGCCGGTGGTGGTGCGCATGTAGACCATGTTCTCGTGCACCACGAGGTCGCGCCCCTCGACCAGCGGCACGCCCATCAGGCGGGCGAGGTAGGCGTGCTCGTAATAGGCGCTGTTGTAGACGCCGG
>JAYRLX010000356.1:0-4272 GCA_041905125.1 Caulobacter sp.
TCCGCGTGCTGCTGCCCATCGCGCCGCAAAATGGCGCTTCCGACACCGTTTCCGGAGACGCGTGAGTATGAACGCCGCGAGCAAGAAGATCCTGATCGCCGACGACGACAGCTCGGTCCGCCTGGTCCTCAGCCAGGCCTTCACCCGCCTGGGCTACCAGGTGCGCGCCACCGGCAATGCGACCACGCTGCTGAAGTGGGTCACGGACGGAGAGGGCGACCTCGTTGTCACCGACGTGATGATGCCTGACGAGAATGTCTTCGACGTCCTGCCGCGCATCCGCAAGGAGCGGCCCAAGCTGCCGATCATCGTGATGAGCGCTCAGAACACCCTGCTGACCGCCGTCAACGCGGCGGATGCGGGCGCGTTCGAATATGTGTCCAAGCCGTTCGACCTTGATGACGTCACGGCGGCGGCGCGTCGGGCGCTGTCGCGACCCGCCGACACCGAGGCTTCTAAGGCCCAGGCTCGCGCCATGCGCGACGAGCGCCTGCCGCTGATCGGCCGCTCGGCGCCGATGCAGGAGGTCTATCGCACCATCGCCCGTCTGGTCGGCGCGGACCTCACCGTCCTGATCCTGGGCGAGAGCGGCACCGGCAAGGAGCTGGTCGCCCGCGCGTTGCACGAACTGGGACGCCGACGGGACGGCAAGTTCGTGGTCCTCAACCTCGCCGCCGTTCCGCGCGAAAGGGTCGAGGTCGAGCTGTTCGGCCGCGGGGAGGGCGACAACGGCCGCCTCGTCGAGGCCGACGGCGGCACGCTGTTCCTGGACGAGATCGGCGACATGCCGCTGGACGCCCAGACCCGGCTGTTGCGGGTGATCGACGGCACTGAACCGGTGATCAATCCGAAAACTGGCCGCCGGCCGAACGTGCGGATCATCGCCGCCACCAATCGTGACCTGCGCGGCCTGATCCAGCAGGGCCTGTTCCGTGAGGATCTCTTCTTCCGCCTCAACGTCGCGCCGGTGCGCCTGCCGCCGCTGCGTGACCGGGCCGAGGATATCCCGGATCTGGCGCGGACCTTCCTGCTGCGCGCCGCGCGCGAAGGCCTGCCGGCCAAGACGATCGACCAGAGCGCGCTGGACCGCCTGAAGAGCTATCCGTGGCCGGGCAATGTGCGCGAACTCGAGAATCTGATGCGTCGCATGTGCGCCCTCTACGCCGAGGAGCTGATCACGGCCCGCATCGTGGATCGCGAGCTGCAGGACCACACGCCCGCCGTAAGGTCGGAAGAAGGCCCCGTCACCCTCTCCACGCTCGTCGAACGGCATCTGGCTTCGCACTTCGCCGACCAGCCCGATGGGGTGCCGCCGCCCGGCCTGTATGACCGCGTGCTGCAGGAGATCGAGCGCCCGTTGATCCAGCTCACGCTGTCGGCGACGCGCGGCAATCAGGTCCGCGCGGCCGAGATCCTGGGCCTCAACCGCAACACGCTTCGGAAGAAAATTCAGGACCTCGGCGTCGAAATGACCCGCGGCCGCCGCTGAGCTGAAGCATTCGTAGCACATAGCTGTTGAATTCAGGGCACACCCCCCTAAAATCAGGGGTGATGGCTTCAGTGGCTTACGCGACCGGATCGGAAGCCCCGCCGACCCGGTTCAGCCGGGCCTGGTGGCGAGAGCTTTTGCGGTCGCGCTACCTGATGGCGGGCGGCTATGCGCTGGCTGTCCTGCTGACGGTCGCCGGCGTCGCCCTGGCCTCGTCTCCGCCCAAGACCGACTCGATCAGCACCGCCAGCACGGTGATTCTGGTCGTTCTGGGCTTCAATCTTGTCCTGATCCTGGGCGTGGCCACGATAGTCGGCTTGCGCCTCTATGACCTGATCGACGCTCGGGCCAGCGACGAAGGCGCGCGCCTGCACCTGCGTTTCGTGGGCCTTTTCTCGTTGGCGGCGGTGGCCCCAGCGGTCATCGTGGCGCTGTTCTTCGGCGTGCTGGTCAATCGCGGCGTCGATGGCTGGTTCAGCCAAAAGGTCCAGACCGTGGTCGGCAACTCGGCCAAGGTCGCCAACTCCTACGTCGAGCAGCAGAAGAACTACATCTCCGAGCACATCGCGCCGATGGCGGCGGACCTGAACCGCGCCGCGCCAGCGATGTCTCAGTCGCCGGTGGCGTTCGGCCATTTTCTGGCGGGCGTGATGGAGGACAACGGCTTCTCCGCCGCCTACGTGCTGGACCGCGATGGCCGGATTCTGGCGCGGGCCGAGACCGCCGCCGCGCCGCCCTTCCTGGCGCCGCCGCCGTCCAGCTATCAGGCTACGGACGGCGGTGAAGTCAGCGCCCAGCGCTTCGTGTCGAAGGACCTGTTCCGGGCGCTCTACAAGCTGAAGGCCTTCCCCGACGGCTACCTCTATGTGGTGCGGCCGATCGAGCAGGGCATTCTGAGCCACCTGATCGAGACGCAGGACGCGCTGCTGTCCTATCGCGACGCCGAGCGCAGTCGCGGCCGGATCCAGGCGATCTTCGGCCTGAGCTATCTGGAGACGGCGCTTCTGGTCCTGGTCGCCGCCATCTGGGTCGGCATCGCCGCGGCGAACTCGATCGCCGGGCCCGTGGCGGACCTCGTCGAGGCTGCGGGACGCGTGTCGGGCGGCGACCTGGATGCGCGGGTCGAGGCAGGCTCCGGGCCGGAGGAGATCCGCGCGCTGTCCAACGCCTTCAACATGATGACCAGCGAGCTGCAGCTGCAGCAGGCGGCCTTGAAGGCCGCCAGTCTCGACGCCGAGAGCCGCCGTCAATTCATCGAGACGGTGCTCTCCGGGGTCAGCGCCGGCGTGGTCAGTCTGGATGAGAGGGGAAGGGTCTCGGCGGTCAACCGCCGGGCGACAGCGCTTCTGGGATTGCCGGAACACGCCTTGGGCGTCGACTTGATCACCTTGGCGCCGGAATTCGCGGTCGTCATGGAGGCCCTGGAAGAGAGCAGGCCGGACACGGATGTCGAGATCGACATCATGCGTGAAGGCGAGACGCGGCGCCTTCGCGTTCGCGCGGCCGGCCATGTCGCCGCCGGTCTCGTCCTGACCTTCGACGATATCACCCGTCTCGTCGCCGCCCAGCGAAACGCCGCCTGGAAGGACGTCGCGCGCCGGATCGCCCACGAGATCAAGAACCCGCTGACCCCGATCCAGCTGTCTGCCGAGCGCCTGCGCCGGAAGTACCGCAAGGAGATCGCCAGCGATCTTGAGACCTTCGATCGCTGCACCGACACCATCATCCGGCAGGTGGGCGACATCGGCCGTATGGTCGACGAGTTCTCCGCCTTCGCCCGCATGCCGGCGCCGCGCTTCGCGCCGGCCAATCTGACTGAGATGCTGCGCCAGGCGGTCTTTGCGCAGCGCTTTCAGGACGCGGAGATCGAGGTTCGCTTGGAAGAGCCTGGCGGCGGCGACATCTGGGTGACCTGCGACGAACGCATGATCGGTCAGGCCCTGACGAACATCCTCAAGAACGCCGGCGAGGCCGTCGGCGCGCGGCGTCTGGCCGATCCGGATCTGCGCGGCCGCATCACCGCGACACTGGTCTCGGACGCGGACGATCTGTGCGTGACCATCGAGGACAACGGCGTCGGCCTGCCCCCGAAGGACCGGGACCGGCTGACCGAGCCTTATGTGACGACCCGCGAGAAGGGCACGGGCCTTGGCCTGGCCATCGTCAAGCGGATCATGGAGGACCATGGCGGCAGCCTGGCCCTGACCGACGCGCGAGAGCCGCCTGGCGCTCGCGTGATCCTGAAGTTTCCGACGACCGCGCGTCTGCCCGCCGCGGCCCAAAGTGGCGTTGAGGAGATGATATGAGCGCCGACGTTCTGGTGGTGGATGACGAAGCCGACATCCGCGAATTGGTGGCCGGTATCCTCGAAGACGAGGGTTACGCCGTCCGTACGGCCGCCGACTCCGATCAGGCGCTCGCGGCGATCCGCGCGCGCAAGCCTTCCTTGCTGGTCCTGGATATCTGGATGCAGGGCGGCGGCATGGACGGCCTCGAGTTGCTGGACATGGTCAAGACGCTCGACGCCGATCTTCCGGTGATCATGATCTCCGGTCACGGCAACATCGAGACCGCGGTCAGCGCGATCAAGCGCGGCGCCTACGAGTTCCTGGAGAAGCCGTTCAAGTCGGATCGGCTGCTGCTGGTGGTCGAACGGGCGCTGGAGGCCGCCGGCCTGCGGCGCGAGAACCGCCGACTACGCGCTCAGACCCTCGCTCCCGATGGCCTGATCGGCAAGTCCGCGCCGGCCCAGGCCTTGCGCCAGATGATCCTGAAGGTGGCGC
>JAYRLX010000357.1:0-4269 GCA_041905125.1 Caulobacter sp.
CAGGTCCTCGAACAGGCGCCAGACCTCGCCGTCGGCGCCGCGCCCGAACTTCGGCGGGTCCAGGATGATCCCGTCATAGACATTGCCGCGCCGGACCTCGCGGGCCACGAACTTGCGGGCGTCCTCGACGATCCAGCGGATCGGTTTGTCGGCGAGGCCCGCGAAGGCGGCGTTCTCGCGCGCGAAGCCGACCGACTTCTTGGAGGCGTCAACATGGGTGACGGCCGCGCCGGCCGCCGCGCAGACCAATGAGGCGACGCCCGTATAGCCGAACAGGTTCAGGATCTTGGGCTGGCGTCCCGAGGTCTTGGAAAAGGCCCGGACGCGCTCGTCCTGCCAGGCCCAGTTGGCCGCCTGCTCGGGGAAGAAGGCCAGGTGGCGGAACGGCGTGAACTGGCCGTGGAACTTGGCGCCGCCCCAGGCCAGCGGGAACTTCTCGATCGGCTTGCCCTTGAAGCGCCAGCGACCGGCCTCGTCCTCGTCGGTCGGATCGAAGACCGCGTCGGCGTTGTCCCACACCTTCTGGTCCAGGCGCGGCGCCCAGAAGCACTGCGGCTCGGGGCGCACGACCGTGTAGCGGCCATAGCGCTCCAGCTTCTTGCCATTTCCGCTGTCCAGCAGGGCATAGTCCGCCCAGCCAGTGGTGCGCATGACGATGGGGGCGGGAGCGATCTTCGGAGCCATCGCCCGCCCATACCTTCTTACAGCCGGACCCGTCCAGAGCGCGGGGCGTGCAGCGTCTTGTCCCAGCGGTGCGGATCGGTGACGAACTGGGCCAGAGCCTTGGCCGCCGCCGCGCTCTGCGCCAGCCAGTAGAGGGGCATGCCCAGCAGGTGCAGGGCCTTGGGCTGGCCTCCGGCGCGCATCACGCCGCGCGCCCCCGCGATGGCCGCCGAGCTCCAGCCCAACGCGTAGAGCACGAGGTCGGCGGCCGGGATGTCGAACCGGGAATCCGGCCAGTAATCGATCGCCGCCGCCGCGATCGCGACCGTCATCACCGGGCCATGCAGGTGCGAGGACGCCACCGACTGGGCCAGGGTGAGGACCAGCGCCGCCGCGTTGCGGGCTTGGCGGACGATGCGGCCGCGCGAGTGGACGGCCAGGGTCTGCATATGCCCCTTGATCCACCGCGCCCGTTGCGGGAGCCATTGGCCCCAGGTAGTCGGCGCGGTCTCCCAAGTGGGCCTCGAGATCACGCCCAGTCTGTAGCCGGCCGCGGCGAGGCGGAAGCCGACGTCCGCGTCCTCGGTGACGTTGTAGGCGTCCCAGGCCCCGATCTCGCGCAACGGGCCGACCTTGAAGTGATTGCTGGTGCCGCCCAGCGGGAAGGCCAGGCCCCACCTTGCCAGGGCCGGCAGCAGCACCTCGAAGTGGGCGGCGTATTCCAGGCGGAACTGCGAGGGCAGGAACAGCGAGAAGCCCGGGTCTTCGATGCGCAGGGGCGCTTGCAGGCAAGCCAGTCGCGCATCGGAGGCGGCGAAACGGGCGGCGGCCTCGCGCAGCTGTCCCGGATCGGGCATGTCCTCGGCGTCGTAGATCACCACCAGGTCGCCGCGGGCGCGTTCGAGCGCGTGGTTGCAGGCGCGGGGCTTGGTCTTGGGCATTCCGGGCGGGACGATCAGCACCTGCGCGAAGGCTGGCAGGTCGAGGATGCGGACGGCCGCCAAGGTCTGGACGTCGTCGGCCTCCAGCACGATCAGCGCCTGCAGCCGATCGCGCGGATAATCGATCGCCGCCAGGTTCTCGATCAGCTCGCCGACCACCTCGGCCTCGCGATAGAGCGGGGCGATGATCGTGTAGGCGGGCAGGTCCTCGTCGGCCAAGGGCGGGGGCGGCTTGGCCGCCAGCGGCGTGCAGGCGGCCGCCAGCCGCGTCAGACCGCCCAGCAGAAAGACCGCGAAGAACAGGTGATGCACGCCCACCAGCCCGGCGGTCGGCGCCAGAGCCATGGCGACGGCGAGCGCCAGGCCGGCCAAGCCGATCGTCGCGGCTTGCGCCGGCGAGAGCGAAAGGTGAGCCCCGTCGCGATCCTGCGGAACCGCGAACTCGTCCACGCCTGGCTGGGATAGGGGCGCAAGTCCGCCCGCCGGCGCGAACGCCGGGTCCAACCGTCTATCTTCACGCGCCATCGTCGCCCCAAGACGCCAGATCGCCCCAACGGCGTGGATAACGATGTCTCAACCAAAAAGTGTCAAATGGAAAAACACGCGTTTCGCGACGTTTGCTCGCGCGCGCGAGATCCGGGGGATCGCCAAATCGGCTACAACGCACGTTCTTGCGACGGCTGAGTGATTCCCGTTTAGTGTGGGATGGGGAAATGCAGGGGAAGCCAGTTCCGTGACGGTCGTTCTGAAAAAGCCTCAAAAGTCCGCGCGTAAGCCCAAGGGGGATGGGCACCTGCGACGCGGCGAAATCCTGGAGGCCGCCGAGAAAATCTTCATCGCCGAAGGTTATTCCGGCGCCACGATCCGCAAGATCGCCGATGCGGTCGGCGTGTCGTCGACGGCGCTCTACATGCACTTCCGCGACAAGGATCAGATCCTGATGGAGATCAGCAACGACGCTATCGAGCGTCTGCTGAACCTCAATACCGAGATCGCGTCCCAGCCCATCGATCCCGTGGCGCGGGTGCGGCTGATGCTCGAGGCGTACATGAAGTTCGCCCTCGACAATCCCAACACCTACCAGCTGGTGTTCTGCAGCACTGGCGAGCACATCTCGCAGGACAAGATCTCGGACCTGCTGACGCTCGGCGACCGCTGCTTCGAGAAGTTCAGCGAGCCGGTGCACCACATCGCCGCGCAAGGTCGCCTGCGCTCGGGCTCGGCGGTCGAGGCCGCCGAGGTGCTGTGGGCCGGCTGCCACGGCCTGGTGTCGCTGCTGATCACCAAGCCCTCGCGCGGCTGGTCCTCATCCGAGGGGCTGATGAAGGTGATGCTGGACGGTCTGCTGCACGGCCTGGTCACGGACTGATTTCATGAGCGCCGCCAAGGCCTTGTGCGCCCTTGTGGCGGCGCTGGCGCTCGCGCCGGGCTTCGCCCTGGCGGCCCCGCGCGTGATGTCGCTGGATTCCTGCGCCGACCAGTACGTGTTGGCCCTGGCGCCGCGCGACAGCATCGTCGGCCTCTCGCACCGCGCGGTGTCCCGCGACAGCTATATGCGCGGCGCGGCGGCGGGTCTTCCCCTGCGCCGGGCGACGTTCGAGAGCCTCGTCGCCGCTCGGCCCCAGGTCGTGGTGCGGCTGTGGGGCGGCGACGCGCGGCTCTCCAAGGCGCTGGAGAAGAAGGGCGTCACCACCGTCACGCTGGACGACGCCGCCGACTTCCAGGGCGTGCGGGTCAATGTCCGCAAGGTGGCCGCCGCCTTGGACCGTCGCGCCGAGGGGGAAGCGATCGTCTCCCGCATGCCGGCCCTCTATCTGACGCCGGGCGGCTTCACGGCCGGGGCGGGCACGCTGATCGACGCGATGCTGAAGGCGGCCGGCTACGCCAATGCGTCCAAGGCGCCGTACTTCGCGCCCGTCTCGCTGGAGGGATTGGTGATGACGCCGCCCACGGCGGTGGTGCTGGGCTTGTTCGACATGGCTCGCGCCGGAGCCGACCGTTGGGGACCTGG
Source organism: Caulobacter sp. (assembly GCA_041905125.1). GTDB lineage: Bacteria > Pseudomonadota > Alphaproteobacteria > Caulobacterales > Caulobacteraceae > Caulobacter. The sequence continues at coordinate 3,616 of JAYRLX010000357.1, forward strand.
ACGCCACGCGACGCTCCAGCGCGTGGTCGCGACCCGCACGGTCGCCTCGCTGCCGGCCTCGGTGGTGGGCTGCCCCGGCTGGTTCGCGGCCGACGGCGCGGGGATGCTGGCCGAGGCCGCGCGATGAGCCTGATCCGACTTTGCCTGCTGATGCTGCTGGTCCTGGCGGCGGCCGCCGTCCTCGCCGTGGCGCTGGGCGAGACGCCGCTGGCCTGGGGCCAGTACGTTCAGGCCCTGGCCCAGCCCGGTTCGCCGCCGGGCGAGGTGCTATGGACGATCCGCGCGCCGCGCGTCGCGGTCGCCGCCCTCGTCGGGGCCGCCCTCGGGCTGGCGGGCGCGACCATGCAGGGGCTGCTTCGCAATCCGCTGGCCGATCCGGGCGTCCTGGGGGTCTCGGCGGTGTCGGGCCTGGGCGCGGCGGTCGCCATTTCGGGGGGACTGGCCGCCATCCCGGGCGCGATCGAGCTCTCGGCGCTCGCGGGAGCTCTGGTCGCCGGCGCCCTGGTCGTGGCGCTGGCGGCGCGGTTCCGCGAGCCCGAGGCGCTGATCCTGTTCGGGGTGGCGCTGTCGGCCTTCGGCGGCGCGCTGACGGCTCTGGTGTTCAACCTGTCGCCGTCGCCGGTGGCGATGGCCGAGATCCTGGCCTGGCTGATG
>JAYRLX010000358.1:0-4268 GCA_041905125.1 Caulobacter sp.
AAGGGCAAGAAGCTGCACGACAAGCGTGAGACCGAAGCCAATCGCGACTGGCAGCGCGACAAGGCGCGCCTGATGAAAGGCGATCGCGGCGACTGAGACATCAGTCGCGCCTTGCTTGGGTTCGTCCTGCTCAGCCCAGGCCGAACATCATCAGGAAGCCCAGCGTCACGCCCAGGCAGAACCCGGCAGCGCTGGCGACGAGATATCGGCGGACGTCCGCTCGGACGTCAGTACGCGGTTGGGCCATCTGAAATCCCGCTCTCCACACGCCTCTTTGGCGTGACGAATCAGTCCATGATTCAGTCTTAACGTGTGTTGCGCTCGAGCAATGGCGTCGAATACGCGGGCGCGACAATTGTTCGCAGCGCAACTTTGAATAACATCGTTATTCAAAGTTGTTTTTCGCTCTCTATGCTTGGAAGAATTCCGGACGGAAAGAGTCTGGCCGGCGGTCATCTGACGCGCTTTACTTCGCCGATCGACTAGCCGTTCTCCAGCGCCAGAAGCGCGAAAGTGGCGAGCCAGTGCTCGCCCATGTAATCGCCAGAGACATGCGGTATTGCCGCCGCCAGATGATTCAAGGCGGCGCTGATCGCGTGAGTCTTCGCGGGGTCGGATTCCGACATGGCGCTGGCCAGGGTGCGCCAACACCAGGCGCGCGACAGGTTCAGGCCGTCGAGGTGGGCGATCTTGCCGTCGGTGCGGTCGCTGACCCGCGCGGGGGTGAACAGCGTGGCCGGCTGCTTGTCGGCGAGGTCCGGCAGGAAGCGGGGAAACCACAGGTCGAAGCTCTCGCGCGGCAGCAGCCGGCGCATGGCCTCGGCTTCGATCAGGGCCGGAGAGAGAAAATCGTCGCCGGACGGCTCCCAGGCCTGGCAGGCGGCGTCCTGGCCGTACCAGACCAGGGCGCGGGTCAGGAGCAGCTGGCGCAGGGCCGGTTCGCCGGCCATGTCGGCGTACTCGCTGGCCAGCACCAGCGCGAAGGCGGTGTTGTGGTGGGCGCCCGACCGGATCGGATAGTCGGCGCGCGGCAGGAAGTCTTCCAGGCGGCGGGCGAAGGCGCTGGCCAGCGGCGCGTGGATTGCGGCCCATGGTCGATCGTGGCGCAGCAGCTCAGCCTGCAGCATCAGGCTCCAGGCCCAGCCATACGGGCGCTCGAAGCCGCGGCTTTCCGGACGGTCCAGATAGGCCAGTTCGCCGGCGACCTTCTGGGCGGTGAAGGCGTCGTCGAACAGCGCGACGATCGTTTCGGCCTCGGCCATCTCGGGACGTAGGCGCAGCAGCGTCGCCAGCAGCCAGTATCCGTGCACGCACGAATGCCAGTCGAAGCTGCCGAAGAAGATTGGATGCAGGTCGCGGGGCGAGCGGACGTCTTCCGGTCCGCCCATGACGTGGTCCAGCTTGTTCGGATATTCGCGGGTCAGATGCCCCAGCGCGATCTTGGCGAAGCGCGAGGCCGTGGAGCGGGCCAGACTCATGGGCGGGCGTGGAAGGCGAGGGCGTTCATCAGGATCACATTGACGATCAGCATCAGGATCGCCGTCGGCGCCTGGGCGCGGATCACGGCGTAGCGGTCCTTCAACTGCAGCAGGGCGGCCGGCACAAGATTGAAATTGGCCGCCAGCGGCGTCAGCAGCGTGCCGCAGAAGCCCGACAGCATACCGATGGCGCAGACCACGGCCGGGTCGCCGCCGAACCGGCCGATCACCAGGGGCAGGGCGATGCCGGCCGTCATCACCGGAAAGGCGGCGAAGGCGTTGCCCATCATGATGGTGAAGGCGGCCATGCCCAGGCAGTAAGCCGCGACCGCCGCGAACCGGCTGTCGCCGGGGGTGATCATCACCGCGATCTCGCCGATGGTCTTGCCGACTCCCGCCAGGGCGAAGACCGCGCCCAGCGCCGCCAGCATCTGCGGCAGCAGGGCGGCCCAGCCGACCAGATCCATCAGCCGCCGCCCCTCCTGCACGGCCGAGGCGGCGGGCTGGCGGAACAGGATCTGGGCTAGGACCGCCGCGACCAGCGCGGCCAGCGCCAGCGAGATCAGCGTCGCCTGCTTGGGATCGACCAGGGGCGCGCCGTGCAGCGTCAGGCGCTTGAAGGCCAGGGAGCCCGCCAGCACGAGCACGGGAATGACCAGGGCCGGGATGAACAGGCGCGCGCCATATCGGGCGGCCAGGCTCTCGCGCTCGCCTGCCGAGGTGGTCGAGGGCGCGCCGACGCCCAGCTGTCCGGTCCCCGCGATCAGGGCCAGGGCCAGCACCAGGACCCCGTTGCCCAGGTCGCCCAGATGGTCGCCAGCCAGGAAGCTCAACGCGAACAGCCCCCAGAAGGCGGCGTTGCCCAGGCGTTTGGGATTTTCGCGATCCGCGAAGCTCAAGGCCGCGAAGGCCGCGAACATCAGTCCGGCCAGCAGATAGACCAGCGGCAGGCCGATCATCCGGCGTGCTCCGCCCCGGCCTTCAGGGTTCGATCGAACAGCAGCAGGCGCGCCCCGTGGACCAGGAAGGCGGCGAGGGCCGTCGGGATCGCCCACACCGACAGCGCCAGCGGCTCGACCGTGATCCCGCTCTGATCCAGAAAGCCGACGATCAGCAGGATCGAGCCGATCGCCAGGAAGATGTCCTCGCCGAAGAACAGGCCGACATTGTCGGTCGCCGCGCTCATGGCCCGCACCCGCTGGCGGTCGTCCTCGGACAGCGGCTCGGCCGCGGCCTCGGCCATGGGGGCCAGCAGCGGGCGGACGGTCTGCGCCTGGCCGGCCACCTGGGTCAGGCCCAGAGCGGCGGCGACCTGGCGCAGGGCCAGATAGGCCAGCAGGATGCGTCCGGCGGTGGCCGCGCGCAGGCCCTGGATCGTTCGGCGCGCCTGCTCCCTGAGACCGGCGCGCTCCAGCACCCCGATCGCGGGCAGAACCAGCCAGGCGACGCTGACATAGCGGTTGGTGTTGAAGGCCTTGCCGAAGGCGGCCAGCACCTCGATCGGCGTCAGGCCCGCGGCCAGCCCCGAGGTCATGGCGGCGGCGACCACGACCAGCAGCGGATTGAAGCGCAGGGCGAAGCCCAGCACGATCACCGCCACGCCCAGAAGGGTCAGCATCCCCCGCGACTCCCCAAATCCGCGGCGACCGTCCGACGCCGCGGCTGTGTTGGCAAGTCTCAGGGCTTTGCGGCGACCAACTCCACCTCGATCAGCAGGTTCGGCGCCACCAGGCCGGTCACGCCGACCAGCGTGCTGGCCGGCGGCGCGGCGTCGCTAAAGAAGGCGGCCGCGGCCTTTCGGTAGGCGGGGAGGGTGCTGGGCAGGTCGACGAGGAAGCCACGCAGTTGCACGACGTCCCGAGGCGTTAGGCCGCGAGCGGCCAAGGCGACGCGCAGATTGGCGAATACGGCCTGGGCCTGGGCTTCAGCCCCCTCGGGCGCCTTGCCATCCGGCCCCTGCGCGGTCAGGCCCGACACCAGTACGAGGCGCATTCCAGCAGGCAGTTCGACGACGTTGGTGAAGCGCGGGCTGGCGAAAAGGCCCGGAGGATTGTCCCGCACGACCTGCTGGTCGGGACGCGCGGCTTGGGCGGGACAAGCAAGGGCCGTGGCCGCCACGCAGGCGAGCAGGCCCAATGTCAGACTGTCAGCGCGTGATCTCATTTCGATTCCCTGCCCAGCGATCGGCCTCTTGACGGTGGTGCGCCCTGGCGCGACGCTCAAGTCAACAATGATAACTTACGGGAGGCTCCCATGGCCGACGGCTCACTGCCGATTACATCCCTGAAGGGCAAGGTCAGCGACGCCGAGTGGCAGGCGCGCGTGGACCTGGCGGCGCTTTACCGCCTGGTCGCCCTGCACGGGTGGGACGACATGATCTTCACCCACATCTCGGCCCGCATTCCGGGCCCCGAGCATCACTTCCTGATCAATCCCTACGGCATGTTCTTCGGCGAGATCACCGCCTCGAGCCTGGTGAAGGTCGATCTCGATGGAAACGTCATCGACAAGACGCCGTACTACATCAATCCGGCGGGCTTCACGATCCACTCGGCCGTGCACGCCGCGCGGGAAGACGCCCACTACGTGATGCATTTGCACTCGGATCAGGGCGTGGCGGTGTCGGCGCATCGCGAAGGCCTGCTTCCTTTGACGCAACATGCGTTGATCGTCTTGCCTCAACTCGCCTATCACGACTATGAAGGCATTGCTCTCAACTTGGGCGAGCGGGAGCGGCTGGTGGCCGACCTGGGCGACAAGAAGCTGATGATGCTGCGAAACCACGGCACC
>JAYRLX010000359.1:0-4262 GCA_041905125.1 Caulobacter sp.
CCGCCCGCGACCGAGCCCACTTGCCGGCGTTGTCGAGCACATTGCCTAGGATCTCGCTCAAGTCCTGGGCGTCCACCGCGACCACCAGCTGATCTTCATAGGCGACGGCGAAGGACACGTCGCGGCGCGCGTAAAGGCGCGACAGGGCCGTGACGATGGGGTCCAGGGTCAATCGCACATCGGCGGCGACGCCGGGCGCGCGCTTCAGCGCCGCCGCGCGGGCCCGGGCGATCTGATAGTCGATCTGGCGCCGCATCCGCTCACACTGCAGGATGATCACCTCGGCGGCTTCGACCTGGCCCGACGCCCTCATCCGCTCGGCCTCATCCGTCAGAATGGCGAGCGGCGTCTTGAGCGCATGGGCCAGATTGCCGGCCTGGGTGCGGGCTCGCCGCAACATCTCGAGATTGCCCTCGAGCAGCGCATTGAGGTCGACGGCCAGAGGACGCACCTCGCTCGGAAGGTCCTCGGGGAGTCGGCTGGCTTGGCCCATCCGAACAGCCGACAGCGCATGGCGCATGCGGCTCAGCGGGCGCAGGCCAAACCAGACCTGCAGCATCGCCGCGGCGATCAGACCGGAAGCGACGATCGTCAGCGACAGAAAGAGGGTCCAGTTGAACCGCCCCAACACCTCGTCGAGGAGCCGCTGATCAACGCCGATGCCCAGTCGCAGCGGCGGACCATTCGGCGTGGCCACCGATCGCTCGACCAGACGCAACTGCCCCGAGGGGCCATCCACAAAGACATGCCGCTCGGCTCCGGAAGGCGGAAATGGCCCAGGCAGCGGCAGGTCGCGCCCCGCCAGTGACGGCGAGGTGATCGCTTGACCGCTCTGAGCCTCGACCCGCCAATAAAACCCCGAGTCCTTGGGCAGGAACCGGGGATCGCTGAGACGTCGATGCAGAACGAGCTTTCCGTTCGGGGTGAGCTCGATCAGCGCCGCCAGCTCGGCGGCATGGCCGTGCAACTCGTCGTCGAACTGCTGGGTCACGTGGGCCTTGAACAGTTCCGACAGCAGAAAGCCGCTAACGGCCAGGCCCGCGATAATCCAGATCGCGGCGCCGACGATCAGACGGGTGCGGAAACTGGTCCAGAGCTGTCGCATCAGGCGAACTTGTATCCCAGGCCTCGGATCGTGCGGATCGCGTCCTTGCCCAGCTTCTTGCGCAGGCGGGCCACATACACCTCGATCGTGTTCGACTCGCGCGTCTCATCCAGGCTGTAGACGTGATCGATCAGCTCGCCCTGGGACACGACACGACCAGCGCGATGCATCAGATAGGCCAGGACCTTGAGCTCGCGGGCGGTCAGTTCGATGGCTTCGTCGCCCCGCTGGACGGTCCCCGCCTCCGGATCAAGCACGATGTCGCCGCGTCGCATGACCGGGGAAGAGCGCCCCGCCGAGCGGCGTGTCAGCGCACGCAAGCGCGCCACCACCTCGGCGTTCTGGAAAGGCTTGCCAAGATAGTCATCGGCGCCGGCGTTCAGGCCATCGACCCGGTCGGTCCAGGCGTCGCGCGCCGTCAGCACCAGCACGGGCATGTCGCGGCCTTCCCGGCGCCATTGCTTCAGCACCTCCAGGCCGGGCAGGCGCGGCAAGCCCAGGTCCAGAACCACCGCGTCGAAATCGTTGGTTCGGCCCAGCAGGAGGCCGGTCTCGCCATCGCCGGCGTGTTCGACGACGAAGCTCGCCTCCGCCAGCGCCGCGACGAGGCGGCGGGCGATCTCGGGATCATCTTCGACGAGCAGGACGCGAATGGCGGGCCTCCCTTGGCTAGCGGCCGTTCATAGCACCAGCGCCTGAAACGAACCTGACTAAGCGCTTTCAGGTTCGTTTCAGCTTCGCTTCAGACAGGCTTCAGGCTGGCGGCGCATCTGGGTCCGGTTCAAGCCCATCGAGGAGCCGATGCCCCCTGCTCGCCCCCTATTTGCCGCCGCGCGTGTCGCCACGCTCTCGACCGCGACGGCCTCCGCCGCCGCGCCCGTGACCCTGAGCGCGGCGCAGGAGAAGGCGATGGGCATTGTCCTGGCCACCGCCAAACCGGCCTCCGACGCCCCCGTGGCGGCGCTGCCTGGCGCGGTCACCCCGCCTCTCAATGGTCGCCGGGTCGTCGCCGCGCCGTTCGCCGGCACGGTGATGCGCGTCCATGTGCTGGAAGGACAAGCGGTCAGGGCCGGCGCGCCCTTGGTGACGCTCTTCAGCCGCGAGGCCCTCTCCGTGTCGTCGGAGCTCGTCCAGAACCAGGCCGAACTTCGGGTCGCCGAGGCTTCGGCGCGCCGCCTGCAACAGCTGGCGAGCGAGGGCGTGATCGCCGGCGCCCGCGCCGAGGAGGCGCAGGCCCGGCTCGCCCAGGCCCGGGCCATGGTCAACGAACGTCGCCGCCTGCTGTCCGGCGCCGGAGGCGCGAGCGGCGAATACGTGCTGCGGGCCCCCGTCGCCGGACGGGTGGCGGCCATCGCCGCTCAGCCAGGAGGCGGCCTGGAGGCCATGGCGCCGGCCGTGACGCTGGACAGCGCCGACCGTCTCTGGGTCGAGGCGCATGTCTCTCCCGAGATCGCCCGCAAGCTGAAGGTCGGCTATCCGATGCGGGTTGGCGACGTCGGCGGCCGCATCGTCCCGAAGACCCGCTCGCTGCCACTTCGGGCCGAACTGAGCGCCCCGGGCGCACTCGCGCCCGGCCAGACAGTGACCCTCACGCTCCTGAGCCCCGCTCCCGCCGGAGCCCAGGCTATCCCGCGCGGCGCGTTGGTGCAGGACCACGCCGGCGCGCGCGTCTTCGTCAAGACAGCCGCCGGCTACGAGGCCCGGTCGGTCACCGTGGTGGGCGCCGCGGGCGCGGAAGCGGTGGTCACGGGGCTTTCGAGCGGCGCGCGGGTCGCGGCCTCGGGCGCGTCCCAGCTGAAATCAGCGCTGGGCCACTAGGATGCGCAAGCTCATCGCCTTCGCGCTCTCGCAGCGCCTGCTGGCCGCCGTGCTGGCGATCGCCCTGGTGGGACTGGGCGTCAACGCGTTCCTGAAACTGCCCGTCGACGCGTTCCCCGATATCTCGCCGACCCAGGTGAAGATCATTCTCAAGGCCCCGGGCATGACCCCCGAGGAGGTCGAGAGCCAGGTCATCACGCCGCTGGAGATGGAGCTGCTGGGGATTCCCAAGCAGGCCATGCTGCGTTCGACGGCCAAGTACGCCATCGCCGACCTGACGATCGACTTCGCGCCGGGCACGGATGTCTACTGGGCCAGGCAACAGACCGCCGAGCGCCTGTCGAACGCCATGGGCGCCCTGCCCGCCGGCGTCAGCGGCGGCCTGTCTCCGATCTCCACGCCCCTGTCGGACATCTTCATGTTCACCCTCGAGGGCGAGGGCCTGACCCTGGAGCAGAAACGCACCCTGCTGGACTGGACCATCCGTCCCGCCTTGCGCGGCCTGCCGGGCGTGGCGGACGTGAACGTGCTGGGCGGCCGGGCCAAGACCTTCGAAGTCTCTCCCGACCCCGCGGCGCTGGCGGCCTCGGGCCTGACCGCCCAGGCGATCGTCGACGCCATCCCCGCCTCGAACCGCAACGATGGCTCGGGTCGCCTCAACGAAGGCGAAGAGGCCCTGGTCGTGCGCGTGGCTGGCGCGATTACGAGCCTGGACGACCTGCGCGACACAGCGGTTTCGCTGCCCGGCGGAGGCACGGCGCGGCTCGGGGACCTTGCCCAGGTCAGCGAAGGCGCCCTGACACGGTACGGCGCGGTCACCCAAAGCGGCCGAGAGGAAACCGCCGAGGCCATCGTGATCGCCCTGAGAGGGGCCGACGCCAAGACGGTCGTCAAATCGGTCGAAGCGCGCCTGAAGGAAATCCAGCCTTCCTTGCCCAAGGGCGTGACGATCAGCCCTTTCTATAATCGTTCCGACCTGATCGAGCGCGCCACGGGCACGGTCAACGAGGCCCTGGTCGAGGCCACCGTTCTGGTCGTCATCCTGTTGCTGCTGTTCCTCGGCGACCTTCGCGCGGCGACGGTGGTCGCGGTGACCCTGCCCTTGGCCGCGCTCACCACCTTCCTGCTGATGAAGGCGTTCGGCCTCTCGGCGAACCTGATGAGCCTGGGCGGCCTGGCCATCGCCATCGGCATGCTCGTCGACGCCGCCGTCGTCGTGGTCGAGAACACCGTTGAGCGCCTCGACAACCCGGCCATGACCGGGTCGCGCCGGCTGCACGTGATCTATGAAGCCGTGTCCGAGGTCGCCGCGCCGGTCACGTCGGGCGTGCTGATCATC
>JAYRLX010000360.1:0-4204 GCA_041905125.1 Caulobacter sp.
CCATGCTTCTCGAAAGCGTCTGGGATTTCCACTTCGATCCCAAGACCAATATCGTCGAAACCCATATGAGCCGGCTGCGCGGCAAGGTGGACCGCGGCCATCGCCACGAGTTGATCCATACGGTGCGCGGCGCCGGCTACTGCCTGCGCGAGCCGGACTGATGTTTCGCTCGACCAGCCTGCGATTGGCGGCGCTCTATACGACCGTCTTCGCTTTTTCCGTCGTGGCCCTGGGGGCGGTCACCCTGTTCGCCACCCGCGCCGCCCTGCTCGATCAGTTCGAGGCCCGGATCGAGTCGGAGGCCGCCGCCCTGACCCAGGAATACCAGACCGAGGGTCTGGACGGCGTGGTTCAAGCCGTCCAGGAGCGTAACCGCACGCCCGGCGCGCTGGACTACGGCCTGAGCGGTCCCCGGGGCGAGGCCTTGGCCGGAAGCCTGGCGACGGCGGCGGCCAAGGTCGGATGGTCCACGCTGCTGATCCGCTCCCGCAGCGGAGAGCCAGAGCCCGTGCGCGTGCTGACCACACGCCTGCCCGACGGCCACTGGCTGATGGTCGGAGACGACGAAGAGCGCATCGAGGCCGTCGACGGGGCGGTCCTGCGCGGGTTCGGAGTCGCCTTCGTCGGCGTGGTGGTCCTCGGCGTCGTGGGCGGCTTCGCGCTCAGCCGCGACGTCCATCGGCGGCTGGCGGCGATCTCGGGCACGGCTGAGGCGATCATCGACGGCGACCTGGCCCGTCGCGTTCCCGTACGCGGCTCCGACGACGACCTCGATCGCCTGGCCAACACGATCAACCGGATGCTGGATCGCATCGGACAGTTGATGGAAAGCCTGCGCCAGGTCTCCAACGACGTCGCTCACGATCTGCGCACGCCCCTGACCCGCCTTCGTCAGCGTCTGGAGATCGGCCTCGGGGCTGAAGCCGAACGGGGCGTCGCCATCGAGGGCGCGCTCGAGGACCTGGACGCCATCCTCGACACCTTCGCCGCGCTGCTTCGCATCGCCCAGATCGAGGGCGGCGCGCGGCGGGCGGGCTTCCGGCCCACCGACCTCTCCGCCATCGCCCGCAATGTCGTCGAGGCCTTCGCGCCCTCGGCCGAGGACGCCGGGCGCGCCCTGATGCTGGAAACCTTCACGCCGCTGACGGTGGAGGGGGATCCCGAGCTCCTGACCCAGATGCTGGCCAACCTGGTCGAGAACGCTCTGCGCCACACGCCGCCGGGCGCGCGAATTCTGGTTCGCGCGGCGCGGCTCGCGGATGGCCCCGCCTTGCAGGTGATCGACGATGGGCCCGGCGTGCCCGAGGCCGACCGGGAGCGGGTGTTCGATCGCTTTCATCGCCTGGAGGCCAGCCGCTCGACGCCAGGCAGCGGTCTTGGCCTGGCGCTCGTCGCGGCGGTCGCGCGGCTGCATGGCGCCCAGGCGAGCCTGCGGGACGCCGCGCCTGGCCTGGACGTCCGCGTGACCTTTGCCGTCAGCTGAAGGCCCACATTGGGATTTCGCAATGCGGCGGCCATGCCCTGGCCAGCCGCTCGACTCTAGGTCAGTCTAACCCATGGAGACGATCATGCGCCTTGCCCGCCTCGCATTCGCCGCCGCCCTGCTGTCCAGCGCCGCTCATGCGGCCACGCCGGGCTTTCACGTCATCGATCGCATCGCCGCGCCCGATGGCGGCTGGGACTATGTCAGCGTCGACGCCGCCCAAGGTCGCGCCCTGATCGCGCGTCGCGCGACGGTTACGGCCGTGGACTTGAAGACCCGCGCCGTCACGTCCGAGTTCGCGCCCGCCAGCCGAGGACATGCCGCCCTGGCCGTCAACGACGGCAAGGAGGTTCTGATCACCAACGGCGCTGCCGACACCGCCGTTTTCGTCGACTCCGCGACGGGCGCGGCCATCGCCTCGGTCGCCACCGGCAAGAACCCAGACGCCGCAACGATCGACGCGCGCTCGGGCCTCGTCCTGGTCATGGATCACAGCGGCGGCGACGTGACGCTGATCGATCCCAAGAAACATCAAGCCGTGGCCACGATCGCGGTTGGGGGCGACCTGGAGGCGGCGGCTGTCGATGGCAAGGGCCGCGCCTTCGTCAATGTCGAGGACAAGAACCAGATCGCGGTGATCGATATCGCCGCGCGCAAGGTCGTCGCGCGGTATGCCTTGACCGGCTGCGACGGCCCGACGGGCATCGTCGACGCCGGCGATCGGCTGGTCGCGGCCTGCGACGGCTCGGTCGCCGTGGTCGATCCCAAGACTGGCAAGGTGCTGCAGACGGTCAAGACCGGCCCCGGGGCCGACGGCGTCGCCTACGACCCCGCCCATAAGCGCGTGTTCGTTCCCGCCGGCGGCGCGGGAAACCTGGTGGTGTTCAGCCTGACCGGCGGCGCATTGAAGCTGGAGGAGACCGTGTCCACCGAGGTCGGCGCCCGCACCATCGCCTTCGACCCGGCCAGCGGCCACGTGCTGCTGCCGACCGCCGAGGTCGTGATGAAGGACGGCAAGCGGACCTTCACGCCCGGCACATTCCACCTGCTCGTCGTCGGTCAATGATCCCAAGCGCGACTCGAGCCTCCCTGCTCTTCGCGGTCGCCGGTTTGGCGGCGGGCTGCGCCCACTACACGGCCGCGCCGATCTCCTTGGACGCCCTGCCGCGCCGGGTCGCCTCCGTCCGACTGGACGAGAAACCGGCGGGGACGCCCTGGACCTCGGCGGAACTGCTCGCCGCCGCCCTGTCGCGCAACCCGGCCGCCGCCGAGGCCGCCGCTCGCTATCACACCGCCCGCGCGGCGGCGAAGGCCGCGCGGGTCGCGCCGTCCATCACGCTCACCTTGACGGCCGAGTACGCCAACGACCCCAGTGCGTCCTCGAACTGGCTTTACGGCGTGGGTTCGGACATTCCGCTGGATATCGGCGCGCGACGGGCGACCCGGGTCACCGCCGCGGACCTGGCGGCGGCCCAGGCGCGCTACGACTATGGCGAGGCGCTGTGGACGGTGCGAACCGCCCTGCGTCGCGCGATCGTCGAGCGCCAGGCCGCGGACGCCGAGTTGGGCCTGGCCCGCCAGTGGGTCGAACTGCGGCGGCGACGCGCCGAGCGCCTGGACCGACGCGTAGCGGCCGGCGAGGACGAACTCGCCCTGGCCCTGACCGCTCACGGCGACCTCAACGCCGCCGATCGCCGGGTAAGCGAAGCGCAGGGCCGACGTGCGGCCGCCGACGCCACCCTGGCCCAGGCCCTTGGCGCATCGCCCGCCGCCGTCCGCGACCTGGTGATCGAGCCGGACTCGGCGGCGCCGGATCTGGCCGATCTGCCGGCCCGCCGCCATGCCGCCGCCCTGAATCGCCGAGACGTGCTGAAGGCGGTGATCGACTACGATCTCGCCGAAAACGCTCTCCGGCTCGAGGTCGCCCGCCAATATCCCGAGATCCGCCTCGGTCCTGGCTATACCTGGGAACGCGGCCTGACCAAGCTGCCGTTCAACCTGAGCCTCGTCCTGCCGCAGACGGACCTGAACCGCGCCGCCATCGCCCAGGCCGAGGCCAAGCGCGTCGAGAGCGGTCGCGCGCTCGAGGCGATCCAGGCTTCCGCGCTCGGTGCGATCGACCAGGCGCAGGCCGCGGTGCTCGCCGCCCGCGCCGCGCAGGCGAAGATCGCCGGCGGTGACCTGCCGACCGCCCAGCGCCTGGCGCTCGCCGCCACACGCTCGGCTCAGGCCGGCGAATCCGACAGGGTCGACGCCCTGCAGGCGGATGCCGCCGTCATTGAAGCCCAGCTCGCCCTGGGCGATGCGCGGAAGGCTTCGGCGCTGGCGATCGTCGACCTGGAAGACGGTCTGCGCGCCCCGCTCGTTCCGGCCGAGACGGCCATCCTCGACCAGTCCCTGAAGACGCTGGGAGCCACTCCATGAAACCCTTCGTCCTGGCGCTGACGCTCGGACTGTCGGTCGCGCCGTTGGCCTGCCGCGCCGCGACGGCCGTCCAGCTCGACCCGGCGACCCAGAAGCGGATCGGCGTCGCCACCGCGCCGCTGGCGGCCAGTCGTCGTTCGGCGTCGGCGACCGGCTTCGCGCGGGTTCTGGACGTCTCGCCCCTCGCCATCCTGGACGCCGATCTCGCCGCCGCCGCCGCCGCGGCCGCCGCGTCCTCGGCCGAGGCCGCGCGCACCGGGAGCCTGGCCGCCGCCGACGCCACGGTCTCGCGCAAGG
>JAYRLX010000361.1:0-4198 GCA_041905125.1 Caulobacter sp.
GACGATCGGCGGCGAGGCCGTGGCCTTCCTAGGCCCGTTGGCCGTCGATCCGGATGAGCGCAGCGCGGGCCTGGGCCAGGCCCTGGTCGAGAGCGCCTGCGAGGCCGCCCGCGCGGCGGGCTGGCGCGCCGTGCTGCTGGTCGGCGACGGTCCCTATTTCGGCCGCATCGGCTTCACCAACGCCCACACGGCCGGCGTGACCATGCCGGGGCCGGTGGATCAGCGCCGGGTGCTGCTGCTGCCGCTGCGCGAGGGCGGCGACGAGGGCCTCTCGGGTCTGGTCGCCATCGCGCCCGGAGTCCGCGCGACGTCATGATCGCTTGAGCCGGACGGCGGGACGGCCTAACTGATCGGTATGACCGACGCGCCCGCCAAGACTGGCCTGGAAGGCGTCGCCCAGGCCGCCAAAGACGCGCAGGCCTCCGGCGAGCGCGGCCTGCCGCCGGTATGGCTGTGGAACCCGCCCCATTGCGGCGAGATCGACATCCGCATCCGCAAGGACGGGACCTGGTTCCACGAAGGCACGCCCATCGGCCGCGAAGCGCTGGTGCGGCTGTTCTCGACGGTCCTGCGGCTGGACCCGGACGGCTATCACCTGGTCACGCCCGTCGAGAAGATGAAGATCACGGTCGAGGACGCGCCGTTCATCGCCACGCGCGTCGACCAGGAGGGCGACACGTTGGTCTTCCAGACCAATGTCGGCGACACCGTCGCCGCCGGCCCCGACAACGCCATCCGCGTCGAGATCGATCCGGCGACCGGCGAGCCGCGGCCCTATGTGCACGTGCGTCGCGGCCTCGAAGCCCTGATCGCCCGGCCGGTGTTCTACGAGCTGGTCGAACTGGCGACGCCGAAGGACGGCGTCTGGGGCGTCGCGTCGAACGGCGCCTTCTTCCCCATCGCGCCTCCGGGATCAGCGCCGGCATGACGCGAGACGAACGCCGCGCCTGGATCGCCAGCCGCCTCGACCCGATCGACCAATACGATCCCAGCCTCGCCAATCCGCTGCGCTCGGACTTCGACCTCAATCCGGGCCTGAAGGTCGACAATCCGCACGCCCTGCGCCCCGCCGCCGTGCTGGTCGGGCTGGTCGAGCACGAGGAGGGCCTGACCGTCCTGCTGACCCGCCGCTCGGACACCCTGCGCAGCCACACCGGCCAGATCGCCTTTCCGGGCGGCCGCTGCGATCCGGGCGAGACGCCCTGGACCACGGCCTTGCGCGAGGCCAACGAGGAGGTGGGCCTGGATCCGGCCTGCGTGACCCTGGCGGGCCTGCTGCACGGCTACCAGACCGTGACCGGTTTCCATGTGACGCCGGTAGTCGGCTTCATCGACCCGCGCGCGACCTTCGTCCCTAGTCCGGAAGAGGTGGCGGACGTCTTCGAGACGCCGTTCGACTTCCTGATGGATCCGGCCAACCACCAGCGCCAGCACCGCGAAGCGCCCGGGGGAGAGCGGCGGCACTTCTACGCCATGCCGTGGAACGATCGCTTCATCTGGGGCGCGACGGCGGGCATCCTGCGGTCGCTGTATGAGCGGCTCTATGACGACGCGCCCGCGGCGCGCACGGGCTGAGGGGGAATGGGTTTGAGCGGCGTATCGATCGGCGTGCCTGCCTGGATGGCGCTACCCCAGACGCGGGCGGTGATCGCGGCGCTGGAAGCCAAGGGCGGCGCCGGCTGCGCGCGCTTCGTCGGCGGCTGCGACCGCAACGCCCTGATGGCCAAGCCGGTCGACGACATCGACATCGCCACGACCCTGACGCCTGACCAGATCATCGAGGCGATCGAGCAGGCGGGACTGCGCGCCGTACCGACCGGCGTCGAGCACGGCACGGTCACGGCGTTGTCAGGCGGTAGGCCCTATGAGGTCACGACCCTGCGCCGCGACGTCGCCACCGACGGCCGCCGGGCGGTGGTCGCCTTCACGACCGACTGGGCCGAGGACGCCCAGCGCCGCGACTTCCGCTTCAACGCCCTCTACGCGGACGCCGAGGGGACGGTCTACGATCCGGTCGGCCAGGGTATCGAAGACGCCCACGCCGGCCGCGTGGTGTTCGTCGGCGACCCGATGACCCGCATCCGCGAGGACTATCTGCGGATCCTGCGCTTCTTCCGCTTCCAGGCCTGGTACGGGCGGGGCGAGCCGGACGCCGAGGCCCTGGCCGCCTGCGCTGCGCTGAAGGACATGCTGCTGGGCGGCACGGCAGAGCGTATTCAGAAGGAGCTGCTGAAGACGCTGGCGGCCGATGATCCGCGCCCCGCTTTCCGCTTGATGGCCGCCACCGGCGTCCTGGCCGCGATCCTGCCGACCGTGCAGTCGCTGGCTCGCTTCGACGCGCTGGTCGCCATCGAGACCGAGCAGCTGTTCGAGACCGACGCCCTGCTGCGCTTCGTCGCCATGACGCCCGACGACGGCGACGCCAAGGCGTTGGCCGAGCGCCTGCGCCTGTCCAACGCCGACCGCGACCGCATCGTCGAGGCCAAGACCGCGGGTCCGAGGATCGTCTCGTGGATGAGCCCGCGCGAGGCTCGCCGGGCGATCTACGCGATCGGCCCGCGCGCCTTCCGCGACCAGGTCAAGCTGGCCTGGGCCGGGTCGGAGCGCGGCTCGACCGCGCCGCAGTGGCGCGCGCTGCTGGCCCTGGCCGAGACCTGGACGCCGCCCGCCCTGCCGCTGACCGGCGAGGAAATCCTCAAGGCCGGCGTGCCCAAGGGGCCGATGGTCGGCAAGGTGATGCGCGAGGTCGAGCTCTGGTGGATCGACCAGGACTTCATCGACGACAAGTTCAGCGTCATCGAACGCCTGAAGGCCGTCGCCCAGGGCATGGTCTATTGAGCCAGATGACGGGGGCAGGCTTGAAGATCGGGCTGCTCGAGACCGGCGAACCGCCGGGCGACCTGCTGCAAGCCTACGGCGGCTACGGCGCGATGTTCCAGGCGCTGCTGGGGGACGGGCACATCTACCGCGCCTACGACGTCCAGCGCGGCGAGCTGCCGACGGACCCCGCCGAGAACGACGCCTATGTGATCACCGGCTCGGCGGCCGGCGTCTATGACCCGCTGCCGTGGATCGAGCCGCTCAAGGCGTTTCTGCGCCAGGCCAAGGGCGGGACGCCGCTGGTCGGCGTCTGCTTTGGCCACCAGATCATGGCCGAGGCGTTCGGCGGCAAGGTCGTGAAGTCCGACAAGGGCTGGGGCGTCGGCCTGCACGCCTACGAGGTCGCCGATCCCGCCCCGTGGATGGACGGCGCCGCCGCCGTCGCCGTGCCGGCCTCGCACCAAGACCAGGTCGTCGAAATTCCGGCCGACGCCCGGGTTCTCGGAGGCAGCGCCTTCACGCCCTACGGCATCCTGTCCTACGACGACGCCAGGGCGATCTCGATGCAGTTCCACCCGGAGTTCGATCCGGCCTACGCCAAGGCCCTGATCGAGGCCCGCCGCGGGACGCGGTTCTCAGAGGAACAAGCCGACGCGGCGATCGCCAGCCTGGGCCAGGCGAACGACCGCGCCCGGATGGCCGAGTGGATCAACCGCTTCCTGGCGCAGGCCGCGAACGCCTAGGCGTCTTCCCGCTTCGGCCACAGCAGAACCAGCGCGGCCATGACCAGGTGCGCGCCGGCCGAAAGCCAGGGCGAGCCCGCCGGATGGGCGGCGTCGATCGTGACGAAGCCGTCCAGAACGGCGTTGGTCAGGTTCCAGCCCCAGTGCAGTCCCACGGCCGCCCACAGGCTCTTCCAGCGCCAGGCGGCGCAGGCATAGGCCAGGCCGAAGCAGAACAGTCGCATCCACTCGACCGGCCCTTCGCCCAGGCGGAAGACGTGGTTCAGGACATAGATCGCGCTGGTCGCCAGGACGAAGGCCGGACCGGTCCAGGCGACCCCGGCGGCCTTCAGCCAGAAGCCGCGGGTCAGGATGTCCTCGGCGACCGAGGGGACGAAGGTCGATAGCGCCGCGCCGAGGATGAATCCGGCCTGGAAGATCGGAGTGTGCGGCGCGGGCGGCGCGCCCAGGACGAACGTCCCGTTGGCCAGTCCCCAGGCGATCGCCGCGAGGCGAGCCAACGCCGCCAGGAGCAGCCCGGACGCGACCAGTCGCAGCCAGCCGGGCTTCAGGTCCAGGGCGTAGGCGTCATAGCCGCGATAGCCGAGCAGCCAGCGTCCCACCGGCCAGCCGATCAGCAGGGCCAGGATCATCAG
>JAYRLX010000362.1:0-4193 GCA_041905125.1 Caulobacter sp.
AAGCCCAGATGAAGCAGCTGGGCGGCATGCGCGGCCTGATGGCCAAGCCCTCCGGCGAAATCATCGAGACCCCGATCATCTCGAACTTCAAGGAAGGCCTGACCGTTCAGGAGTACTTCAACTCCACCCACGGCGCCCGTAAGGGTCTGGCCGACACCGCGCTGAAGACGGCCAACTCGGGTTACCTGACCCGTCGTCTGGTCGACGTCGCGCAGGACTGCATCATCGTCGAGGAAGACTGCGGCACCACGAAGGGCATCACCCTGCGCGCCGTCGTCGAGGGCGGCGACGTGCTGGTCTCGCTGGGCACCCGCGTCCTGGGCCGCTTCACGGCCGAAGACGTCAAGGATCCGGCGACCGGCGAGCTGGTCGTTCCGGCCGACACCTATATCGACGAGAACATCGCCGACGCCATCGAGGCTGCGGTCGTTCAGTCGGTGAAGGTCCGCTCGGTCCTGACCTGCGAAGCCAAGATCGGCGTCTGCGGCGCCTGCTACGGCCGCGACCTGGCCCGCGGCACCCCGGTGAACATCGGCGAAGCGGTCGGCGTCATCGCCGCCCAGTCGATCGGTGAGCCCGGCACGCAGCTGACCATGCGTACGTTCCACATCGGCGGCACCGCCCAGGTGGCCGAGCAGTCGTTCTTCGAAGCCTCGAACGACGGTACGGTCCGCGTGATCGGCCCGACGGTCGTCGGCGCCGACGGCGCTCTGGTCATCATGAGCCGCAACACCACCGTCAGCGTTCTCGTGGACGGCAAGGAGCGCGAAACCTACAAGCCGCCGTACGGCGCCCGCCTGCGGGTCAAGGACGGCGACACGGTCAAGCGCGGCCAGCGCCTCGGCGATTGGGACCCCTACACCACCCCGATCATCACCGAAGTGGCCGGTAAGATCCGCGCCGAAGACCTGGTCGACGGCCTGTCGATCCGCGAGGAAGTCGACGAAGCCACGGGCATCGCCCAGCGCGTCGTCGCCGACTGGCGTGTGTCGGCCCGCGGTTCGGACCTGCGTCCGGCCATGGGCGTGCTGTCGGAAGACGGCTCGTACAAGCGTCTCAGCAACGGCGGCGAGGCTCGCTACCTCCTGTCGGCCGGCGCCATTCTCTCCGTCGCCGACGGCGACGAGGTGAAGCCGGGTGAAGTGATCGCGCGTATCCCGACCGAAGGCGCCAAGACCCGGGACATCACCGGTGGTCTGCCGCGCGTCGCCGAACTCTTCGAAGCCCGCCGTCCGAAGGACTGCGCGGTCATCGCGGAAATGGACGGCCGTGTCGAATTCGGCAAGGATTACAAGAACAAGCGCCGGATCAAGATCACGCCGGACGTCGACGCCGACGGCAACCAGCCCGAAGCGGTCGAGTTCCTGATCCCGAAGGGCAAGCACATCGCCGTCCACGACGGCGACTACATCACCAAGGGCGAGTACATCATCGACGGCAACCCGGATCCGCACGACATCCTGCGCATCCTGGGCGTCGAGGCCCTGGCCAACTTCCTCGTCGACGAGATCCAAGAGGTCTATCGTCTGCAGGGCGTGCCGATCAACGACAAGCACATCGAGACGATCGTTCGTCAGATGCTGCAGAAGGTCGAGATCCTCGAGCCCGGCGACACCGGCCTGATCAAGGGTGACCACCTTGATAAGCCGGAGTTCGACAAGGAACAGGACAAGGCGATCGCCCGCGGCGGCCGTCCGGCTGTGACCCAGCCGGTGCTGCTCGGCATCACCAAGGCCTCGCTGCAAACCAAGAGCTTCATCTCGGCCGCGTCGTTCCAGGAAACGACGCGCGTCCTGACCGAAGCCTCGGTGCACGGCAAGACCGACACCCTGGAAGGCCTGAAGGAAAACGTGATCGTGGGTCGCCTGATCCCGGCGGGCACGGGCTCCTACCTGCGCAGCCTGCAACGCGTCGCCGCCAAGCGCGACGAACAGCTGGCCCAGCAGCGCGAAGAGGCGATGGAGCCGCTGCCGGCCGAGATCGCGACCGCGGACGCGGAATAGGCGTCGCCAGGCTTGAGCAACTACGGAAAGGCCCGGGAGCGATCCCGGGCCTTTTTCGTTGGGCGACGCTCAGGGGCGGTCTTCGGGGAGGTCCCAGTAGGGCTGACCGCCAAAGACCCCGCGCAGGTGGGCGATCAGCGCGCGCAGCTTGGCCGACGGGGGCTGGGCGGCGGGGTAGGCGATGTGCATCTCGGCGGGTTCGGGTTCTAGGCCGACGTCGATGGCGCGCAGGGCGCCGCTCGCCAGCTCGCCGTGCACGAAGAAGGTCGGCAGCAGGGCCACCCCGATCCCGGCCAGCGCCGCGTCCCGCATGATCAGGCCGTTGTTGACTCGCAAAGCGCGGCGGGGCTGGACGATGGCCGCGCCGGCGCCTTCGCCCAGCCGCCAGTCCGCCACGCGGTTCGTGTAGAGGATGCCGGCGTGGTCCTTCAGGTCCTCGACTGCGGCGGGAAGGCCGTTGGCCTCCAGATAGGCCGGGGACGCGACCAGGACCCTTCGGCTGAGGGCGATCCTGACCGCCACGAGCCATCGGTCGCTGATCGGTCCATGCCGGATGACCGCGTCGAAGCCGCCGGATTCGACGTCGACGAAGCGGTCGTCGAGCTCCAGGGACAGCTCGACGCCTGGATGGCGCTTCAGGAACGGATAGAGCGCCGGCCCCAGATGCAGGTAGCCGAAGCTCACGGGCGCCGACAGGCGCAGCGGACCTGACAGACGGCCGCGCTGCTCGGCCAGCTCCGCCGCGGCGTCCTCGATCTCCTGGCGGATGCGGCGAGCCCGCGCCAGGAACGTCCGTCCGTCCTCGGTCAGGCTGAGGCGCCGCGTCGTCCTCTGGACCAGGCGTGTTTCGAGCACGCGCTCCAGCTCGGCCAGTCGGTCGCTGATGACCGAGCGCGACAGGCCCAGCGTCCGAGCCGCTTCGCTGAGCGAGCCGCCATCGGCGATGGCGACGAACGTTTCGACGCCCTCAAGCCTCAACATTGTTCGGCCTTCCCGGAAACTGGGTTCTCACTCCCGACGCTACTGTCGATCAATGAACGGCGCCATCTGTCGACCCGACACTTTCAGTCAGGAGCCGTCCGATGCTGCGTTCGATGCTGTTTGTGCTCGCCCTGCTGGCGTCCGCGCCGGCGGTGGCTCAGGTTCCGCCGTTCCCGCCGGGGTTCGCCACGCGCGACATCGGCGTTGACGATGTGACCATCCATGTCCGCGTTGGCGGCCACGGCCCGGCGGTTGTCCTCCTGCACGGCTATGGCGAGACGGGAGACATGTGGGCCCCCTTGGCCGCGGATCTGGCGCGCGACCATACCGTGATCGTCCCGGACCTGCGGGGCCTTGGCCTGTCGTCCAAGCCCAAGGGCGGCTTCGACAAAAAGACCCAGGCCGGCGACGTCGCGGGTGTCATGGACGCCTTGAAGGTCCAGACGGCCGATCTCGTGACCCACGACATCGGCAACATGGTGGGCTTCGCCTTCGCGGCGCAGCATCCGGAGCGCGTGCGTCGTCTCGTGCTGATCGACGCGCCCGTTCCCGGCGTGGGGCCGTGGGAGGAGATTCTGAAGAACTCGCTGCTGTGGCACTTCCGCTTCGGCGGTCCGGACATGGAGCGCCTGGTGGCGGGGCGCGAGCGGATCTATCTGGACCGTTTCTGGAACGAGTTCTCGGCCGACCCCAAGCGCTTCACCGAGGCGTCCAGGCGGCACTACGCGGCGCTCTACGCCCTGCCAGGGGCCATGCATTCGGGCTTCGCGCAATTCGCGGCGTTTGACCAGGACGCGATCGACAACCGCGCCTTTCTGGCCGCGCGCGGTAAGCTGACGATGCCGGTGCTGGCCGTCGGCGGGGAAAGGTCCTTCGGGCCGATGATGGCGACCGTCATGCGCGCCGGCGCCGTCGATGTCACCGAGGGGATCGTGCCGGAGTCGGGTCACTGGATCATGGAGGAAAACCCCGCCGCGACCACAAAGCTGGTGCGAGGTTTTCTGGACGCCGGGAAATAGCCGACGAGAGCCCGTTCAAGGCGCCGGAGTGATGCTGGCCGTCCCGTGACGGGCTGCGCGTCTAGAGCGTGACGCCGAAAGTGGGAACCGGTTTCGGCGTCACGCTCTAGGTGTTTGATTTAGAGCCTCGTTATCGCGTCAAAACGATTCGGTTTTGACGCGCGAGGCTCTAGGAGCGCGGCCCGTCGCC
>JAYRLX010000363.1:0-4186 GCA_041905125.1 Caulobacter sp.
TACAGGCCGTCACGCGGAACGATCTCGTAGGCGACGCCGTCGACGGTGACCTTGCCGGTGGTCTCGCCGACATTGATCAGGCCCAGTTCGCGGCGCTCCAGGAACGGATGGCCAGCGGCCGAGGCGGGCTCGGTCTGGTCGGGCAGCTTGATCGGGCTGGTCGCCACGACGCCGCCGACAACGAAGCGTTCGGCATGGTTGTAGGTCAGGACGATCTGGCCGTCCTGAAAGAGATCTTGCATCAGGTAGCGGTCGCGCAGGTCGTCGTTGCTGACCGCGAACATCATGTCCGGATGGGTGGCGTGATAGGTCTTGGCGAACATCGGGAAGTCTCCGGAAAGGGTGTTCTATTCGGCGGCGGCGCGCAGCGCGGCGGGACGGGCCCAGTCCGGACGCTGGTCCAATTTGTAGGCCTTCTTAGGCAGGTTGTACGTCAGGTCGACGATCAGTTCCTCGGCCTCGACCAGGTCCATGCGGTGCTCGGCCACCATGCGGGCCAGGAAGGCGCTGTCGACGCGACGGGCCACGTCGTGGCGGGCCGGGATCGACAGGAAGGCGCGGGTGTCGTCGTTGAAGCCGACGGTGTTGTAGAAGCCGGCGGTCTCGGTGACCTGCTCGCGGAAGCGCATCATGCCTTCCGGGCTGTCGTGGAACCACCAGGACGGACCCAGCTTCAGCACCGGATAATGTCCGGCCAGCGGGGCCAGCTCGCGGCTGTAGGTCGTCTCGTCCAGGGTGAACAGGATGATCGACAGGCGCGGATCGTTGCCCAGGCGGGTCAGCAGCGGCTTCAGCGCATCGACGTACTCGGTGCGCATAGGGATGTCCGCGCCCTTGTCGCGACCGTGCGAGTTCAAGAGGCCGACATTGTGATTGCGGTGCGAGCCCGGGTGGATCTGCATGACCAGACCGTCGTCCAGGCTCATCTTGGCCATCTCGGTCAGCATCTGGGCGCGGAACAGCTCGGCCTTCGCGGGCGTCACATTGCCCTTCACCAGGTCGGCGAACAGGGCTTCGGCCTCGGCGTCGGTCAGATCGGCCGTGGCCGCGGTCGGGTGACCGTGGTCGGACGAGGTCGCGCCCGCCTCGATGAAGGCCTGACGGCGCAGGCGATGGGCCTCGAGATAGGACTTCCAGCTATAGACGTCCTTACCCGACACCTCGGCGAAACGCTCGAAAGCGCGCGGGCTGCGCTCATCCTCGAAGTCGATGACCGCATCCGGACGATAGGCGGTGATGACGTGGCCGCCCCACCCGCTCTGGCGGATCGCCTTGTGATGCGCGAGGCTCTCGTGCGGCCCCTCGGTGGTCGCCAGGGTCTCGATATTGAAGCGGTCGAACAGGGCGCGCGGGCGGTAGGCGTCCGTCGCCAGCGCCTCGGTGATCCGGTCGTAGTAGGCGTCCGAGTTCGAAGCTTCGAGGAACTCGGTGAAGCCGAAGACCTTGCTGAACACGTGGTTCAGCCACACCCAGGACGGCGTGCCGCGGAACAGGTGGAAATTGCTGGCGAATACACGCCAGGCTTCGCGCGGATCGGTGTCGGGCACGCCCGCCTTGGACCGCACCTTCAGCGCGTCGAGCTGGATGCCCTGGCTGTAGAGCATCCGGAACAGGTAGTGGTCCGGCGCCAGCAGCAGGTCGGTGGCGTCCTGGAACGGCGCGTTGGTCGCGAACCAGCTCGGATCGGTATGGCCGTGCGGGCTGATGATCGGCAGATCCTTGACCAGGCCGTACAGGCCACGGGCGTAGGACCGGGTGGTCGGGTCGGCCGGAAACAGCCGGTCATCATGGAAATTCAGAGGCCTGGGCATGGCTTAACGTCTGCTCCCTGTCTGACTGGCGACTTCGCAACGGGCCGCTTCGGCCCGCTTGGTAACCGGTGTCATGTTTCTATGCAAGCCGCAGGCTGGCGCGAGCGTTCACGCCGGAACCGGGCCCGAGGACTCGCGCACCACCAAGCTTGGCTCCGTCGTCGTAAGGTCGCGCGGCTCAGGCCGTTCGACGCCGAGCAGCTTCTCGGCGGCCATGCGGCCGATCTCGCGCGTCGGCGTGCGGACCGTGGTCAGCGGGGGCCATACCGCCTGGGCGATCTGGAAGTCGTCAAAGCCGACGACGGTCACGTCTTGCGGCACCGAAAGGCCGGCCTTGCGGGCCGATTGCAGCACGCCCGCAGCCATTTCGTCGTTGCCGCAGAAGATCGCGGTCGGACGCGGGCTACGGGCCAGGAGAATGTCTCCGCACGCCACGCCGGACTCGAAGGTGTAGCCGCCCTGGACGATGTCCTCCGGCGCCAGCTTCAGCCCCGCCTCGGCCAGGGCGTCTTCGAAGCCCCCTCGCCGCTCGTGCGACGAGCGGAAGGTGGCGGGACCCGAGATGAAGGCGATCCGGCGATGGCCCAGCGACAGGATATGCCGCGCGGCCTGGGCCCCGCCCAGCCGGTCATGGCCGACGATCATGTGCTCGGGCTTGTCCAGTTCGACCGAGGCGATGCGGATATAGGCGCAGCCGATCTCGTTGAGCAGCTTGGCGACGCGGTCATCTTCGGAGACCGACGGCGGCAGCACCACGCCGAACAGCTTCTGGCGCTCCACGAAGGCTCGAATATCGGCCAGGAAGGTCGGGCTGGAGCGGTCGCAAGGGTGCACCACCAGCTCGAAACCGGAACCGCGCAAGCCGTCCAGCAGGCCCAGCTGCATGTTCACGACGTACTGCGGATTGGGGTTGTCGTAGATCATGCCGATCAGGAACGATCGACGGAACGCCAAGCCTCGCGCCTGCGGATCAGGCGCATAGCCCCACTCAGCGATGACCGCCTCGATCCGCTCGCGCGTCTCGTCGCGAACGAAGGGCGACTGGTTGATGACGCGCGATACGGTCTTCTTCGAAACGCCGGCCAGACGCGCGATATCGTTGATCGTCGCCCGGCGGCGTCCGCCCTCGACGCCGGTCTCGCTTTCTTCCGGATTCGAGGAAGGCGTATTCGAAGCAGTCACGGCGTTCCCAACGGCTTTGTTTATTTTGGCTTGTCATACTCTAGCGAGACGGTGATCGCCACCTACGACGAAACATCGACTTGCCGCCAATCTGACACCGGTTACCATGTCACTGATCTTTTCTTTTGGCGATCCCCGCCCCGAGGGCGAGACTTAACGATGACTGATGCGCCCCAGCCGGAACGCGAATCGATCCACCCGGTCGACCCGCGCGACCACGTCGCCACGTCGCTGCGCGACATCGCCCGCGGCGAGGCTGTGGACTTGCATGGCCAGACCATCACCGCGCGCGCCGACATCCCCAAGGGTCACAAGATCGCCATCCGCCCCGCCCAGGCCGGCGAGGACGTGCTGAAGTATGGCTGGCCGATCGGGCGAGCGCTGGCGGACATCGCCGTCGGCGATCACGTCCACATCCACAACGTCGCCACCCGTCTTGAGGGCGTCGAGGACTTCGCCTGGACGCCCGTCCAACCCGGACCCCGGCAAGAAGCGACGCCGCGCGCCTTCCAGGGTTATCGGCGCAAGAACGGCCGGGCAGGCACGCGCAACGAGATCTGGGTGCTGTGCACCGTGGGCTGCGTCGCCAACACCGCCCGCCGGATCGCCGAGAAGGCCAGCCAGCGCTTCGCCGGCCGCGTCGACGGCGTCTACGCCTTTCCCCATCCGTTCGGCTGCTCGCAGCTGGGCGACGACCTGACTCACACCCGCAAGCTGATCGCGGCCCTGGCCAGCCACCCCAACGCCGGCGGCGTGCTGCTGCTAGGCCTGGGCTGCGAGAACAACCAATTGAAGGCGCTGCTGGAGAGCGCGCCGGAGATCGATCGCGAACGCCTGCGCAGCTTCACCACCCAGATGGTCGAGGACGAGCTGGAAGACGGCCTCGCCGCCGTCGAGGCGCTGGTCGAGATCGCCGAGCGCGATCGCCGTGAGCCGATCCCGGTCTCGGAACTGGTGGTCGGCCTCAAGTGCGGCGGCTCGGACGGCTTCTCGGGCGTCACGGCCAACCCGCTGGTCGGCCGTATCGCCGACAAGGTCGCCGACGCCGGCGGAACGCCGGTGCTGACCGAGATCCCCGAGGTGTTCGGCGCCGAGGGCGTGCTGCTGGCCCGCGCCGCCAGCCGCGAGGTCTTCGACCAGGCCGTCTGCGTAATCGACGACTTCAAGCGCTACTTCATCGACAACAACCAGCC
>JAYRLX010000364.1:0-4166 GCA_041905125.1 Caulobacter sp.
TCTTGAGGACGCCGCCGCCAGTCTCCGCGCCGACTATCCCAGCCTGGTCGTCGCGCCCCTGGTCGAGGACTTCACCCGGGCGCTGACCCCGCCCGAGGGCGCGCGCGGTCGACCCTTAGTGGGGTTCTTCCCGGGCTCGACGATCGGCAATTTCGCGCCGGCCGAGGCCGAAGCCTTGCTGCGCGGGGCCCGCGAGCTGCTCGGCGAGGGCGCGCTGTTCGTGGTCGGGGCGGACGTCGCCAAGGATCCGGCGGTGCTGATCCCGGCCTATGATGACGCCCAAGGCGTCACGGCGGCGTTCAATCGCAATGTGCTGGTCCACATCAATCGCGAACTGGGCGGCACGTTCGATCCCGCCGCCTTCAGCCACCGCGCCGTATGGAACGCCGAGGAGAGCCGGATCGAGATGCATCTGGAAAGCGTCCGCGACCAGATCGTGATGGTCGGCGATCACGGCTTCGCCTTCGCCGCCGGCGAGACCATCCACACCGAGAACTCCTACAAGTACCGGCCCGAGGCGTTCGATGCGATCGCGCGGCGCGCGGGCTGGACCGTGGCCCAGCGCTGGATCAGCGCCGACCCGGCCTTCGGTGTCTACGTCCTGACGGCCTGAGAGGGCGGGACTGACGACAGACGCGAAAAAGCGCCGGTTCCGAGGCTATCGGAACCGGCGCATTCGAACCGCGGTTCGATCGCTTAAATGCCGCGTTCGCCGGGGCGGCCGCCGCGCGAGGAGGATCCGCCCTTACGACCGGCGTTGGCCGCCAGGTCTCGATCCTTGGCGAAGCTGCGCTTCTCGCTGGGCACGCTCGCTCCGCCCTTCCTGGCGATCTCGCGCCGGCGTTCCGGGTCCATGGCGGCGAAACCGCGACGACCGCGGGGACGTTCGCTATCGGTGTCCATCTGGGGCTCCTAGTCGGGACTGGTCACAGGCGGTACGAGCGAGGGCGCGACGCCATAGGGACGGTCGTCCCCGGGATCGACCGGCGGCAAGGTGGGGGGCTCCTCGACGGGGATGACGCCAGGCTCGTACTCGGGCGGCTTTGGCTCGGTAGGAGGCGGGGCGTCGGGGTCGGTCATTGGTATCGTTTCCTGCGCGTTCCGGTGAAGTAACCAGCGAGGAAGCTTTCGGTTCACCACGAAGCCGCACTAATTACGCCGGACCGGGATTGTCCCGGTTTCAAGGAGTCGCCTGAGAATGCCGCGCAACACCAAGCAAACGCCGTCCCGCGCCCTGTCGCATTGGCGTCTGGCGGTCGCTTTCGCGGTCGGACTCGTGGTCTGGATGACGGAGAACTTTTCCGGCGCCCCGCGCGCCGCGCGGCTGTTGCTCGCCTGGGACACCGCCGCCCTGGCGTATCTATTGACGATGTGGACGCTGTTCGTCCGGTCCAGCGAGGCCGAGATGCGCTCGCGCGCGTCGCGCTATGATGAACGCGTGCCGGTCTTGATGTTGATCGTGCTCACCGCCATCGCCGTCAGCCTGGGCGCGGTCGTCGACGCGATGATCGTGGCCAAGGATGCGATGAGCGGCGCGCGGGCTTTGATCATCGGCTGCGCGGGGGCGACGCTGGTGCTTTCGTGGCTGGTGCTGCAGACGGTGTTCGTTCTGCACTACGCGCACCGCTATTTCGGCGCGGGCAAGGACAAGGGCGGCATCGAGTTTCCGGGAGAGCAACCGACCAGCTATCTCGACTTCGCCTATCTGGCCTTCAGCGTCGGCGCCACCTTCCAGGTGTCGGACAACAACATCCTGACCTCGAAGCTGCGCCGCCTCGTCACCGCCCACGCGGCCGCGGCCTATTTCTACAACACCGCGGTCCTGGCGCTGGGCATCAACATCATCGCCAGCCTGGTGGGGAGCTAGCGGCGGCGCGGACGGCCCGCTCGCTTGCCGCCGTCCCCGCCGCCTTCGGCCATCCGCTGAGCGGGGGTCTTGGGCAGCTCTTCCAGTTTCAGCACGCCGTCCTTGTCGCGATCGAGCAGGGCGAAGCGGGTCTTGGCGGCCTTGACGGCCTCGTCCTTGCTGATGCGGCGATCAAAGTCCGCATCCGCGCCCATCACGGGCTCCGGCTCGGCGATCAGGCTGTAGAGCGCGGCGCCCTGCAGGACATTGGCGCCCATGCCGCCGCCGCGTCGGCCAGGACCTTGGCCGCCGCCTGGGCCGCGTCCGCCGCCGGGCGGGCCATCGCCGCCGCCCGGGCCTTGGCCCATCGGGCCGCGTCGCATCGAGGGCGCGACGCCGCGGATGATCTCGGGCGCGATGCGCGTCTCGTAGGCCGAGACCTCGAACCCGTCGATCACGCCGTTGTGGTCCGCGTCGACCACGGCGAAGAACCTCAGGGCGTCGGCGATGAACTCGTCCCGGCTGACCGCGCCGTCGTGGTTGGAGTCCGCGCCGGAGAACCAGGCGGCGACGGGATAGGGTTGGCCCGGCGGCGCGCGGAAGGGCTCCCCCGCCGGACTGATGAACAGCTGCTGGCCGCCCATCATGCCAGGACCGCCTCGGCCGGGCGGTCCCAAGCCCCCGACGTCGGCGTCCGGGCGCCCGTTGGGCGGACCGCCGGCGCAGGCGGACAAGGCGGTCGCCAGGATCGTGGTCACGGCGAGCATGCGGAGCGGCGTCGAGGCGGTCTTCATGGCCAGGCTTTGAAGACCGCTTCGATTGCGGCGCAATGTCAGCCTTAGGCGCGCGACTTACGGGCGCGCAACAAACCGAGGGCGTTTGTGGCTTTAAGCGGGCAGGCGCACGCTGGCGCGCAGGCCGCCGTCCTGGCGATTGGCCAGGGTGACGTCGCCGCCGTGGGCGCGGGCCAGGGAGCGGACGACCGCGAGGCCCAGGCCAATGCCGCCGGTCTGGCGATTGCGCGACGGCTCGCCGCGATAGAAGGGCTCGAACACCCGCTCCAGCTCGGTCGGCGGCACGCCGGGACCGTCGTCATCGATCTCGATGATCGCCATGCCGTCCTCGGCATAGACACGCCCCCGGGCGGCGCCGCCGTACTTCAGGGCGTTCTCGACGAGGTTCTGGACCAGGCGCTTCAGCGCCAAGGGATCGCCTTCGATCACGGTCTTCTCGGCCTGTTCGACCGTGGCGGCGCCGCCGGTCTCGGCGGCCTCGTCCATAACGCTTTCCAGCAGGGAGGACAGCTCCAGCTTGGTGCGTTCGGCCGGGCGGTTGGTGTCGCGCACGAAGCCCAGCGTCGCGGCGATCATCGCTTCCATCTGATCGATGTCGGCGGCCAACTTCGGGCGGATGTCGTCGGGCGCGGCCTCGATGCGGAACTTCAGGCGGGTGAGGGGCGTGCGCAGGTCGTGGGCGATCGCGCCCACCATGGCCGTGCGGTCCTCGACATAGCGGCGCAGGCGCTCCTGCATCATGTTGAAGGCCGAGGCGGCGGCGACCACCTCGGTCGAGCCGGACAGGTTCAAGGGCGGCGTGCGCGGGTCCTTGCCAAGCCGTTCGGCGGCGTCGGCGAAGGCGGTGATCGGCTGCGACAGGCGACGGGCGAACAGCCAGGCCAACGGCGTCACGGCGATCACCGACAGCAGCAGGATCAGCAGGATGCGTTGCTGCCAGCTGTCCATCCGGAAGGTGGGCTTGGGCTCGACCACCAGCCAGCGCCCATCGCTTTGCCTTACGCCGAACTTGAAGTCGCCGAAGATCAGCGGCTCGTCCCGGGGCTGGTCGCGGGCGCCGGGCGGGCCGCCGGAACCGGGCTCGCGGGCGAACGGCTCGCGGGCCTGGCGTCCGTTGGGCGGCGGGCGGGCGTCGGCGGTGCTCGGCGGATTGACCGGCGTGCGACGAACGAAGAAGCGCGGGCCGTTGTCGATCTGCAGTTCGACGCGATTGGCCGGGACGCCGATCGCGCGCGCGATCCCGGCCTTGAAATCGGCGCGGCGGATGCTGTCGGGGCCGTTGGAGCGCAGCGAGCCTTGCTCCTTGACCACCAGCAGGCGACCGTCGCGGGGCTGGACGGGCTGGCCCGTCTTGAGCGCGCGGACGATCTCGGCCGAACGATAGAATTCGGGCGGCGGCGGGGGCAGGTTGAAGATGACCGCGATCGCGATCAGCTGGGCCGCCACCAGGGTGACGATCACCAGCCCCAGGGCCTGCACGAACAGCGGCGCGCCGCGCCGAAACATCGTCATGGGGTGCGCACGAC
>JAYRLX010000365.1:0-4158 GCA_041905125.1 Caulobacter sp.
GGCGCACGGGGCTCTCACAGGTCGACTTCGCCTCGGTCTTCCACATCGATCTGACCCTGTTGCAGGACCTGGAGCACGGCGAGGCTCGCCTTGATCCGGCGCTGGCGGCTTATCTGCGCGTGATCGACCATGCGCCGGAGATGGTCCGCGCCGCCTTGGGGCGCGCGTCTTAGTACGCCCAAATCCATCCGCCGCCTCCGCGCCGACGTATCCCGTCTGAAGTGGAGCGCGTCATGCGGTTTGGGATCTCGACTGTCCTGGCGATCTGGGCGGCTTGCGCCGCCAGCGCGCACGCGTTCGACCTCACGCCGAAGGCCCAATCGGCGCTCATGCGCGGCGAGGCCTATGCCGAGGTCACGCCTGATCCAGACGGCGTCGCCGGTCATGTGCGAGCGGTGATCGACATCGATGCGCCCATCCAGAAGGTCTGGCGCACCATGACCGACTGCGCGGCGGCCAAGGCCATGATCAGCACCCTGATCGGCTGTCGGGTGGTCGAGGGCGATCAGGCGCGCGGCTGGGATATCCGCGAGCACATCACGCGCCGAAACCTGGTCTTTCCGGGCATGCGGATCGTGTTTCGCTCGGACTATGAGCCCTACAGCCTGATCCGGTTCCGGCTGGTGGAGGGCGACCTCAAGGTTCAGCAGGGCGAATGGCGGCTCCAGGGGCTGGACGGCGGCCGCCGGACCCGCGTGTTCTACGAGAACCGGCTGGCGGTGGATTGGCCCGTCCCGAAGGCGCTCATGCGCGAAGCGCTGCGGCGCGATACGCCCAAGGTGCTGATGAATCTGCGCCGCGTCTGCGAGTAAATCCGGCCGCTGGTTCACGCGCTTTTTAAATCCTAGGTAGAAATCGGCGTTTTTTCACTCGTCGTTTAAATCCGTCGCGACGGAATGGCGCAGCTTCTTCGTTTGATCGGAGAGGTAGGCTTTTCACACCTGATTTGGAGGTGACGGCGTGGCGCAGCGGCTGTTCTTCTTTCACAATCCAAAGGCGGGAGGAACTTCGGTCGTCAGTGCGCTCAGCCGCCTCTTTTCTTCGGAAACACGCTGTCCGCGCATCGAGAACGACGCCACCGAACATGCTGTGCGGGCCGGGCGCTACGATGTGTTCCGAGGCTATGATTTCTACAGTGGCCACTATGGCCTCGACATCTACGCAGCCGTCGGCCGCGGCATTCCGGCGGCGACCAACTTCCGTTGGCCGGTGGATCGCGTGGTCTCCCTCTATCGCTATTTCCGCCACGTGGTCGAACTGACCGACGAGCAGGCGCGCGACCCGCGGTTCCGCGCCGTGAGCCTCGCCAAGCGCCTCACCTTGGACGACTTCGTCACCTGCGATGATCCGGCCGTGGTGCTGCACACGTGTGATCATCATTTCCGGCAGCTGACCGGATCGGGCTGGTCGCCCCTCTACGCGCAGGACATGGCCTCGGCCCGATCACTGATCGACCACATGCTGTGGTTCTATGTCTGCGAGCATCCCTACGAGTCCCTGGCCTGGGCCGAGACCGCCTTCGACGGCCGGGTGGCCAATGTGCAGCGTCTCAATGTCACGCGCGCCGAAGACGACGGCGACGCGGGCCTGAGGCCGAAAGCCTATCGACAGCTCTACGCTCAGAACCAGAAAGACGTCGCCATCTACCAGTACGCGCTGAGCCGGCTGCTGTCGGAGGCGGCGCCGATGGACATGCAACTGAGAGCTTAGCCTCAAGGGGCCTGCGACAGCCGGACGCGTTGTCCGCCGACTGATCTTCGGCGAATAGCTGGAGATCAGGTTTGAGGCGAGACCGCGCCCGAAGCGGCGGCGTTCGACGCTGTCCTGTTGGGGAACAGGACGACGCCCCCGGGTCCGTTTGGATCCGGGGGCGTTTTCATGTCCGGCTTCCGTCTTGGCTCGATGGCCCCGCGCACGCAGAGCTGACTTCAACAATCCCTCATTTTGGGGCGCTCGGACGCCATGCCATCGCTTCGAGGCAGCCGATTTCGTGGAGATGCACGCATAACGGTGTTATGACAACCTATGGCTTTAACGCCATAAAAAACCACAAAAAGGTGTGTCATGAGCAACGCCACTCTCACCGAGAAGACCACGATCACCTACAATGACATCCTCGCGCCCGGCGACATCGTCACCGGCGTGCGTCAAGCCAGCGGCGCCAACAATCCGGTCGTCCTGACAGGCAACCATCCCGTCGAGGGCGGCGACCCGCAGGCGCTGATCTACAAGGGACCGCTGTTCCCCACGTCGGATGACGGCTACGCCTTCCTGACGCCCGTGTTCGCGGGGCAGACCGTCACGACCTCGACGTTCTATGGACCCAACACGCCGCTGTTCAATCCCAGCATCGGCGCGAACAACATCCGCGCCGTCGGCAGCTACAAGTACGCCGAGGCCTCCGCGTCTCATGCCGACCATGGCATGATGTACGAGGGGGCGCTGGACGGCTCGGGCGCCTGGACCGTTCTGGACGTTCCGGAAAAGGTCGCGGGCGGCGCCGTGTTTTCGACCATTCCGCACAGCACGATGGGCGATCTGGTGGTCGGCAACTTCGATCTTTCCGACGACCCGGGCTCGGCCAGCGCCTTCGTCTACGACCTGCGCACCAAGACCTTCACGAAGCTCAGCCTGGGCCCGCTCACCACCGCCTACGGCGTCTGGCAGAACGGCGGGGAGGGCAGCGAGGCCTACACCATCGTCGGCGGCTATCTGGGGCAGGGCGCGATCAATGTCGGCTTCATGCTGGACTACGACGCGGCGACGAAGGCGATCTCCAACCTGACCACCTACAACGCCAACGGCGACCCCAGGACGATCACCCATTTCGAAGGGATCACCGCCTTTGCGAACGGCTACGCCCTGGCCGCCACGACCGAGGCGGGCGCAACCTACGCCGTGGTCGAACGCACGGCCGGCGGCGGCTTTGGCGCGGCGAAATGGACGCCCGTCCTGTACCCCGGGACCGAGAACCGCTGCACGGGCAATACCGTCATCGACAACAACCTGATGGGCATCACCATCAGCAAGAGCGGGGCTCAGTCCTATCTGGCGACCATCGCCTGATACGATCCGATTGTGAGACGCCCTCGGGCTCCAAGGTCCGAGGGCGCTTTCAGATCGGCTCCTGACCCAGGCAAACCGCTACGCAACGGCGGGCGAGGGTTTCGGTCGCATCCAGGAACGGGACCGAGAGGTCGTCGGCGCTCAGCACCAGCGGCACTTCGGTGCAGCCGGCGACCACGGTCTGGGCCCCTTTGCCGACCAGGCGATGGGCGAGGGCCGCCATGGTCTCGCGCGACGCCGCGCTCAGATCACCGTGCTTGATGCGATAGAGCAGGGCCATGAACTCGACCTGCTCGTGATCGTCCAGCGTCACGACCTCCAGACCCATATGGAAGAAGCGGTCGCGATAAAGGCCCAGCGCCAGGCTGGTGCCAAGGACGCCCACCGTGCTCGCGCCCTGCGCCCTGGCCGCCAGACCCGCCGTCTCCAGCATGTCGACCAGGGGCAGGCCGCTGGCGCGCACGGCGTCGGTATAGGCGTGAGCGGTGTTGCAGGCGATCGCCAGCACCTGGGCGCCGGCGTCCCTCAGGCCTTCGGCCATGCTGGCCAGGACCGGGGCGGGATCGGAGTCGCTGAGGTTCCGGTCAGGGACCTTGGGATTGATGTCGACCAGCACGCGCAGGTGATCCTGCTCGCGCTGGACCGGCGTGGCGGCCTGCAGCTTGGCGAGGAAGTCGAGGGTGGCGGCGGGCCCCATGCCCCCCAGGACGCCAAGGACCTTGCTCATCGGTTTGCTCCCTAAAGCGCCGGCTCCAGCACGCTCTGATAGCCGAACAAGCCCTGCGCGCCGCCCGTGTGCAGGAAGACGACGCGCTCGTTCTTGAAGGCGCCTTTGCGCGCCTGGTCGATCAGGCCCTTCATCGCCTTGCCGGAATAGACCGGGTCCAGCAGCAGGCCCTCTGTGCGGGCGGCCAGGGTCAGGGCGTCGATCACGCCCTGGTCGACCAGGCCGTAGCCTTCGCCGACATAGTCGCAGTCGGCCACGACCGCCTCGCGCTTCACGCGTCCGGCCGCGCCGATCGTCTCGGCGGTGGCGACGGCCAGGTTGAAGACGTTCTCCTCCTGCTTCGGCTTGGGCGCGCGGACGCCGAA
>JAYRLX010000366.1:0-4157 GCA_041905125.1 Caulobacter sp.
TAGGTGATGACGCCGACGATCTCGCCGCTCACGTCGCGCCAGGGCCGCGCCTCCCAGCGCAGGCAGTGCTCGCCGCCCTCGGCGTCGAGCAGACGGTCCTCGCGGCGGGTCACGGTTTCGCCCGACAACGCCCGGGCCACGCCGGCGACGAAACGCCGGCGGCTGCCGTGGGTCAGTTCGTCCAGCGACTTGCCGATCACGTCCGCCTCGGACGCCTTGAAGATCTCGAGGAACTTCGGGCTGACCAGGCGAAGCCGCATGTCGACGTCGTAGACGCCGACCGCGAACGGCGCGTCCTCGATCAGACGGCGCGCGCGGCGCTCGCTCCAGATCGCCTTGTCCCGGCTGCGCGCCACGTCGGTGATGTTCTGCGAGATGCCCTTGAGCGCGTAGATGCCGCCCGGGCGCGGCTCGGTGCGATAGGTGCTGCGGAAGGTCAGCCAGCGACCGTGATCGCCCCGCAGCCGGTACTCCATCGTTCCGCCCTCGCCCGTGGCGACGGCCCGTTTGAAGGCGTCGCTTACCTTGACGCGTTGTTCAGGCGCGACCCGTTCGAAGAACAGCGCGGTCGTGGCGATATCGGCGGGCGTGAGGCCCAATTGCGCCAGAGCGTCCGGCGCCCAGTCGACCAGGCCCGTTTCGGGCTCATAGGTCCAGACGCCGATCCCGGCGGCCTCGGCCAGCATCTCGCGCGTTCGCCGCGCGGTCTCCAGCTCGGTCCGGGCCTCCACTTCGCTGGAGACGTCGTGCATCAGCCCGATCATCTCGCCATTGGGTCCAAGGCGTGAGCGGCCCTGCAGCCACACCGCGCGACCATCCTTGCAGAGGAAGCGGACCTCATTGATCGCCCAGCCCACGTCGCGCAGACGACGCGAGGAGCCGATAAGTTCGGCGTGGCTGTCGGGATGAACGAACTTGATGGTGGGACGTCCCACCAGTTCGTCGGCGGACCAGCCCGTGAGCGTGGTCCAGGCGCCGTTCACGCGGACGAAGCGACCTTCCGGCGAGACGATGGCGAAGAGGTCGCTGGCGTTGTCGAAGAACCAACGCGCCGCCTCGCCCTCGTCAAAAGACGAGGACGCTTGAGCCGTCGTATCGACACCCATCCCTTTGTTCGCCGGCTCCGGCATCCAATCTCCGCAAGGTTTGGCGGATCGTGCGGCGCAACCGTAAACTTTAGGTTCGCGATACCAATGTTCTCGCAGCCGTTGTCCAGAAAAATCAGACCTCGGCCCATTGCCGCAACAGGTTGTGATAGACGCCCGTCAGCGAGAGGATTCCCTCCTCGTCCTGGCCGGTCTTTCGCGACAGACGCTGGATGGCGACGTCCATGTCCAGCAGCAGGCTGCGTTTGACGTCGTCGCGCACCAGGCTCTGGATCCAGAAGAAACTGGCGACCCGCGCGCCGCGCGTGACCGGCGTGACATGGTGCAGGCTGGTGCTGGGATAGAGGATCGCATCCCCGGCTCCCAGCTTGACGACATGGTCGCCATAGAGGTCGTTCACCACCAGCTCGCCGCCGTCATAGTCCTCGGGCTCGGCCAGGAAGAGCGTGCATGAGAGGTCGGTGCGCAGCTTCAGGCCGGTGACCGGATCGCGACGGATCGAGTTGTCGACGTGGTCCTTGAAGCCCATGCCCTCGCCATAACGGTTGAACATCGGCGACAGGATGGTGTGCGGCAGGGCGGCCGAAACGAACAGCGGGTTGGCCTCCAGCGCCTGGACGATGAGCGCCCCGACGTGCTTGGCCTCGGCGCTTTCCTGCGGCAGCTGCTCGTTGTTCTTGGCCATGGCGGCCTGGAAGCCGGAGGTCACGTTGCCATCGACCCACGGGCCGGCGTCGAGGATCGCACGGCACTCGGCGACCTGGGCCTTGGTCAGCACTTCGGGGATCTGCAGCATCATGAGAGACATCCTATTTGCGAACCATTCCTAGCTGGATCAGCCGACCTTTCCCTTGATCCGCATCAGATCATCGCCCGGATCAAAAGGAAAAACGCCCCGACCGACGAAAGCCGGGCGGGGCGTTGGCGTGAAGCGCCGTAAGGGGAGGATCAGTACTTCACGTTCAGCGTCAGCAGCGCCTGGCGACCGGGCGCCGGGTCGGCGTGGTGCACGCCGTTGGTCCGCAGGATGTAGCGCTCGTCGGTCAGGTTCTGGACATTGAGCTGCAGGTCGGCCGTCTTGCTGATCGCCCACGAGGCGAAGGCGTCATAGCGCCAGTAGGACGGCGCGTAGATCCGGTTGGTCCCGCCGCCGGCGCCGCCCTGGTTGCCGCCGAAGCTCTTGGACACGTAGTAGGCGCCGCCGCCCAGCGAGACGTTCTTCAGGACCTTGTAGGTCGTGAAGGTCGAGAAGCTGTGCTTGGGCGTATTGGCCAGCGGATCGCCCTGGTTGACGTTGGCGGTCACCACGCCGTTGGTGACGGAGATTGCGCCGCGGACCAGCTCGCTATCCATGTAGGTGTAGCCGCCGAACACTTGCCAATTGGGCGTCACATTGCCCGAGAAGCCCAGCTCGAAGCCCTTGACCTCGACCTCGCCGACCTGGGCGTAGACGCCGTTGTCGACCTGAATTTGCGCGTTCTTGCGGGTGGTCTTGAACACCGCCGCCGAGAGGGCGAGCGTGTCGCGGAAGACATTGGCCTTGGCGCCGGCCTCGAAGCTCTCGCTGTCCTCCGGCTCCAGTTGGACGGTGGCCAGATTGCCCGTGCCCGTCGCGGTGTTGCCGTTCTGGTCGCCGGCCGAAATGCCCGGCGGGGTCGAGGACGTGCCGTACGAGACGTAGAGGCTCGAGCTGGTCGTCGGCTTGTAGACCAGGCCCGCCTGGTAGTTGGTGAAGTCCCACGAGCCCTTGCGCGGCGTATAGGTGGCCGAGGTGAAGACGCCATTGGCCTGGGTGGTCGCGACGTCGACGCCCGAGCTGTCGTAGCTGTCGTGGCGCAGGCCCAGGTTCAGCAGCCACTTGTCGCCGAACTTGATGGTGTCGAAGCCGTAGACCGCCGCCGTCTTGGCGATGTTCCGCGAAGCGGGCGCACGATTGATGACGCCGGTCCAGTTGTCCTTGTCGTTCGGCGCATAGACCAGGGTGCAGTCGCCCGCGCCGAGGCTGGCCAGGGTGCTGGCGGCGATCGTGAAGCCCGTCGGGCAGGCCGCGCCCGAGGTGGTGTAGGTCGAGTAGGTGGCGTTGCGGTTCTCTTCGCGGCTCAGCTCGAGGCCGATGTCGAAGCTGTGCTCCAGGCCGAAGAGGGTCTTCTTGCCGTGCATGTCGGTGACGACGGCGATGCTTTCGGTCGGGTTCCAGCGGGTCTTGGTGCCGCGCTTCATCCACCATTGGCCCTGGACGAACTGGGCCGCGCCGCCATCGCCAGGATTGGTGACGATGTAGTCGTTCAGCGACTTCGAGTAGCGCACCACCTGGCGCAGGTTCAGCTCGTCATTGATCCGGTGATCGATGGCGAAGGTCGCGATGTCCGACTTGGTCTTCTGGTAGTCGCGCGACTTGACCCCGTAGAAGCTGCGACGATCCACGGCCAGGATCCCCGAAGGCGTCCGGGCCTGGGTCGTCTTGCTCATCAGCGGGATGCCGTAGTCGGGCGTCTGGTTGCTGTCGAGGTGGTAGTAGCTGACGGTCAGCTGGGTGTCGCCGTTCAGGCCGATCGCCAGCGACGGCGCCACGCCCCACTTGTCGAAGTCGACCGACTTGCGGCCCGGCGTATTGCCTTGCGAGCCCATCACGTTGATGCGCAGGGCGACGCTGTCGTTGACCGCGTAGTTGGCGTCGGCGGTGGCGCGGACATATTCGTCGGTCCCCACCGCGATCGAGCCGCGGGCGAAGCTGTCGGCCTTGGGCGTCTTGGACGACAGGTTGATGCTGCCGCCGCCCGAGCCGCGGCCGCTATAGGCGCTGTCGGGGCCCTTCACGACCTCGACCTGCTCGAGGTTGAACACCTCGCGGACCTGGCCGCCGCTGTCGCGCACGCCGTCGACGAAGACGTTGTTGCCCGAGCTCTGGCCGCGGATGAACGGACGATCGGCCAGGGGCTGGCCGCCTTCGCCGGCGCCGAAGGTGATGCCCGGCGAGGTGCGCAGGATGTCCTGCAGCGAGGTGGCGGCCGTCTGCTCGATGATCCTGGACGGGATGACCGTAACCGACTT
>JAYRLX010000013.1:0-24596 GCA_041905125.1 Caulobacter sp.
GGAGGTCCTGGTTCGTCGCCGGGGCGACTTCGCCGAAATCATCGTCGACGATGACGGGCCGGGCTTGCCGCCCGAGAGTTACGAGCACGTCTTTGGCCTTGGCGAGCGACTGGACGAGCGAACGCCTGGGCACGGTTTGGGGCTGTCGATCGTGCGAGACCTGGTGGGGCTTTACGAGGGCCGCGTGGCGTTGGACGTCGCGGCGCTTGGCGGGCTTCGCGTGACCCTGACCTTCCCCACGATCACCCAGTAGATTGGCGTCTAGCCGCCCGTCGGCGGGGTGGACTTTCCAAGGCCCCGGAATCTGTTCGAGCGACGCCGGTCAATTTAGGGACCGATATCACGCCGCTCGGAGGGACTTTTCCCGTCGTCGTCAATCCTTTTATTGGGGTAATTTTTTGCCTTTGCCTTGGGCAAATTGGCCTGTTTGGGGGTGTCTATTTGACCATACCTACGACTGTTGTCAGAAAAATTCTATTTTAAAACCCGACAAATTTGATGGGATTAGGCCTCGTCCGATCCATTCGTGTTCGGAGTGTGGCGTGGGCCATGCGCCGCTCTGTCAGGAGCGGGGCAGGGGAGGGCTCGCGCGTTGCGTTTATTGGAGGGGCTTACATGATCATCAATCACCGCAAGCTGGTGCTTGCCACCACGGCGCTGTGCGCCGCGGGTTTCGCCGCCCACGCTTGGGCGCAGACGGCGCCGCCGGCGGGAGCGGAACCGACCGAGATCGAGGCCGTCGTGGTCGTCGGCTCGCAGATCAAGGGCGCGAAGGTCAACGCGGCCCTCCCGGTGACGGTGGTCGGCGAGGATCAGATCAGGGCGTCCGGCGCCGTGTCCGGCGACGAGCTCTTCCGATCGATCCCGCAGATGGGCGACGTGAACTTCAACGCTCAGTACCTGCCGGGCTCCAGCAACAGCGCACGGGGCGACGTCGGCTCGGTGAACCTGCGCAACCTCGGCATCGGCAACACCCTGGTGCTGCTGAACGGTCGGCGCGTGGTGACCCACCCGACCAGCCAGGCCAATGACAACCTCGTGCCGGTGCTGACCTACAACACCAGCGCCATCCCGGTGACGGGCCTCAAGCGAATGGAAGTGCTGCGCGACGGCGCGGCGGCCATCTACGGCGCGGACGCCGTGGCCGGCGTGGTCAACACGGTCCTCCGGGACGATATCGACGGCCTGACCACCTCGGCCCAGTACGGCTTCGCCGAGGGCACGAACCTGAAAGAGTACAACTTCAACGCCTTTGGCGGGAAGAACTTCGCCGACGGTCGCGGCAACGTCAGCGCCTTCGTCTCCTACGACCAGCGCACGCGCATGCGCTCGACCGACCAGGACTACACCGCCTCTCTGGATCGTCGTCCGCTGTTCGCCAACACCCGCTTCGCCGGCGTCGCCAGCCTCGATAGCCGCAGCACCACAACGCCCTGGGCCTATGTCCAGACTCCGCAGAGCTTCGGAACCGTGCGCCAAGGGACCACGGCCCTGACCAGCAGCGCCGGCTATTTCCATATCCAGCCTTCGACCTTCGCCGGATGCCAGCTGAACATCAGCGGCGGCATGTGCATCGACGACGGCGCCCTGGCGACCTCGGCCGCCGATCGCGACCTGCGCTTCAATTCGGCCAGCCTGGGCACGACCGTGATCCCGGACCTGAAGCGGACCAACGTCTTCCTGACGGGCCACTACGACGTCACCGACGACCTGACCGTCTTCGGCGAACTGGGCCTCTACCACGCCAAGACCACCGCCCTGCAGGCGCCGATCGCCACGCTGTCCTCGGGCGTGATCAGCATCCCGGCCAGCAACTACTGGAACCCCTTCGGCCCGGTGACCTTCGCCAACGGGACGGCCAATCCCAACCGCCTGCCTAACCTGAACGTCCCGGCCAGCGGTCTGCCCCTGACCCTGCGCGGCTACACCTTCGCCGACCTGGGCCTGACCCATGTCGACGTCACCAACGACCAGTACCGGGTGCTGGGCGGCGTCCGCGGCCGGAAGTTCGGCTTCGACTGGGAATCGGCTCTGGTCTATTCGGAAGCCACCGCCGACGACATCAGCGACAACATCTCCAACACCAAGCTCTACGCCCAGCTGGCCCTGTCCACGCCCGACGCCTACAACGTCTTCAACGGCTCGGACATCAACAATCCCAGCGGCGCGGACACCACCCGCAACAGCGAAGCGGCCATCGACGCCATCCGCGTCAAGATCAAGCGTCGCACCAAGAGCACCCTGGCTTCCTGGGACTTCAAGGTCTCCAGGCCCGACCTCTTCAGCCTGCCGGCCGGCGACGTCGGCGTGGCCTCCGGCGTCGAGGTGCGCCGCGAGAGCCAGCTGGACGACCGCGACAAGCGCATCGACGGGACGATCACCTTCACCGACCCGATCAGCGGCGCGGTGCTGAGCGACCTGATCAACTCCAGCATGAACCCCGACACCAAGGGCCACCGTTCGGTCGCCTCGACCTATATCGAGTTCGCCGTTCCGCTGGTCTCGCCCGAGATGTCCATCCCGCTGGTCCATCGCCTGGATCTGCAGCTGGCCGGTCGCTACGAGCACTACAGCGACTTCGGCGACACGGCGAAGCCCAAGGTCGCCGGCGCCTGGGACCTGGTCGACGGCGTCCGCATCCGCGGTTCGTGGGCGAAGGGATTCCGCGCTCCGAACCTGGAACAGATCAACGCCACGATAGTGTCGCGTTCGAACACGCGCACCGACTACGCCTTCTGCGAGGCCGACCTGCGCGCGGGCCGCATCACGTCGTTCGCGGGCTGCTCGCGCTCGCTGCTGACCACGGCGCGGCGGGCGGGTAACCCCAACCTGAATCCCGAAGAGTCCGAGACCCTGTCGTATGGCGTCGTCCTGGAGCCGAAGTTCATCCCGGCGGAATATGGTCGCCTGACGTTCACCGTCGACTACTGGAAGGTGAAGCAAAAGGGTCTGATCGGCGTCTTCGGCGAAGGCAACGCCCTGATCCTCGACTACCTGCTGCGTCAGTCGGGTTCGAGCAATCCGAACGTGGTCCGCGCCGCGCCGACCACGGACGACATCGCCGCGTTCGCTGGCACGGGCCTCACGGCCGCGGGCCAGGTTCTGTACGTCAACGACAAGTACACCAACCTGCAGCCGCAAGACGTCGAAGGGGTGGACCTGGGCCTGATGTACCGTCTGTCGACCGACAAGCTTGGCGACTTCGACCTGAACGTGAACGCCGCGCACCTGATCAAGTACTACCAGTCGCCGTCTCCGGGCATCGCCGAGCTTCTGGCGGCGCGTAGCGCGGGCAAGATCAACGCTGGCACCACGATCACCGGCGGCGGCAACCTGCTCCAGCAGAACGGCAAGACCGACTGGAAGGTCTCGGCTGCTCTGACCTGGCGCTACAAGCAACTGACCATCGGGGGCTTCACCCAGTACATCGGCGAATACAACGACACGGCCCTGATCGACTCGGCCGGCGCGCCTTGGGTGGTGAAGTCGCAGATCACCGCCAACCTGTACGGCGAGTATGATTTCGCCCAGGCCAAGACCAAGTTGCGTCTGGGCGTGCGGAACCTCACCGACAAGGATCCGCCGCTGAGCTCGGCCGGCTATGACGGAACGGTCTATCTGCCGTACGCCCGCTACTGGTACGTCTCGGTCAAGAAGACGTTCTAGGGACGGGGACACAAGTGACGCATCAGTTCAGCGCTTACCGAGCGCGCTGGCGGGTTTCGGGCGCGCTGGCCGCGCTCGCGCTCGCCGCCGCGCCGGCTGCCTTCGCTCAGACCGCTGGCGCGCCCGCGCCAGCGGCCGCTTCTCCGGCGGCTCTGCTGCCGGTGAAGACCGACGCGGCCAAGAACGCCGTGATCGTGACGTTGCCGCCCGCCGCCGATGGCGTGTCGGGGCGGTTCCTCTACCAGCCCAGCCTCAGCGGCGGTCTAGGGTCGACGCCAGTCGGCCTGGACCGCGCCGCCACGGGCGAGACCCAGGTGCTGATCTTCCGGCGCGTGGGCAAGAAGGTGCTGATTGCGTTCGAGAACTACGGCTTCCGCGCCGTCGGCGGGACGCCAGAGGAAGCTCGGACCGTCCAGGACAGCTTTCCGCCCTCGGTCGTTTGGTCGGGCGACGTCATCGCCGAGACCCCCGACGGCGGCGTCACGGTCGACATCGCCTCCTTCCTGCTGCGCGACGCGTTCGACATCACCGGCGGGCTCAAGCGCGGCAAGCAGGGCGCTTACAAGCTGGCCTCGTCGCTCAGCTATGTCGACCTGCCGCTCACCGGCCTCTTCCCCGACAACCTCGAGTTCGAGACGCGGCAGACCTTCACCGCCGACGAGCCGGGGAGCGAGGTGAACGGTATCGCTCCTGACGGGCGCGCCGTGACCTTTGGCGTCCATCACAGCTTCATCCGCCTGCCGGCGCCGGGCTTCGTCCCGCGGGCCTACGATCCGCGAACGGGCACTTCGGCCCAGGTGCTGTTCGCCGACTATGCCGCGCCGTTGGACCAACCGATCGTCCAGCGCCTGGCGCGCCGATTCCGGCTCGAGAAGACCAATCCCGCCGCGGCGCGCTCGCCGGTCAAGAAGCCCATCGTCTACTACGTCGATCGCGGCGCGCCCGAACCCATCCGTTCGGCCCTGATCGAAGGCGGCCGCTGGTGGGCGAAGGCCTTCGAGGAGGCCGGCTATGTCGATGCTTTCCGGGTGGAGCTGCTGCCCGAGGGCGTCGACCCGATGGACGCCCGCTACAACGTCGTCAACTGGATCCACCGGCAGACCCGGGGCTGGTCGACCGGCACCACGGTAGTCGATCCGCGCACCGGCGAGATCGTTCGTGGCGTCGTCCAACTGGGCTCGCTGCGCGTGCGCCAGGACCGACTGATCTTCGAGGGCCTCGTCGGCGCGGACAAGACGGGCAAGGGCGGACCCGACGA
Organism: Caulobacter sp.; assembly: GCA_041905125.1. Classification (GTDB taxonomy): domain Bacteria; phylum Pseudomonadota; class Alphaproteobacteria; order Caulobacterales; family Caulobacteraceae; genus Caulobacter. The sequence goes on from JAYRLX010000013.1 coordinate 4,925, forward strand.
TCCGATCAATATCTCGCTGGCGCGTATCCGCCAACTGTCGGTGCATGAGATCGGCCACACCCTTGGCCTGGCCCACAACTTCGCGGGCAGCAGCTACGGCCGCGCGTCGGTCATGGACTATCCCGCGCCGCAGGTGAAGATCCAGGGCGACCATCTGGACCTCTCCGACGCCTACGCAAAGGGCGTGGGGGCCTGGGATCGCTTCGCGATAAATTGGCTCTACTCGCAGGGCGCGCCGGGCTCGAACGAGACCGCGCGCCTTGATCGGCTGGCGCGTGAGGCCCAGGCCAAGGGGCTTCGCTACGTCACCGACGGGGACTCGCGCGCGGCTTCGGCGGGCCAGCCCTACGGCGCGCTCTGGGACAACGGTCCTGACGCGGTCGCGGAGCTGGATCACGTGCTGGCCGTGCGCAGGCTGGCGCTGAGCCGGTTCGGCTTGGGCAACCTGCCCAAGGGCGCGCCGGCGGCGGACCTGAAGCGCGTCTTGGCGCCGATCTACCTGTTCCATCGCTACCAGGTCGAAGCCGCCGTGAAGCTGATCGGCGGGGTCGACTACGCCTACGCGGTGCGCGGCGATGGCCATGAAAGCGCGTCGATCCCGTCGGCCGTCACGCAACGCAAGGCGTTGGACGTCCTGCTACGCACGACCGACGCGGCTGTCCTGGATCTGCCGGATCCTCTTTTGAACCTGCTGTCGTCCGGCCAGTCGGGCGTGCGGGACAAGGCTTACGAGATCGAGATCTTCCCGACCTCAGGCCCGGCGATCTTCGACCTGCCGACCGCCGCCGAGATGGCCGCCGACCAGACCGTGTCGCTGCTGCTCAATCCGCAACGGCTGAACCGGGTGGTCGAGCAGAACCGTCGCGACCCGGCCCAGTTGGGCGTGGCCGAGCTGACCGAGCGCCTGCTGGCGTCCGTCGCGCCCAGCGACTCCCAAGGGCGGTTAGGCGACTTGCGTCGCCGCATCCGCGCTCGCGTCATCGGCGATCTGATCGAGGCGCAGGGCGACAAGGCGCTCTCGCCGACCGCGGCCGCCCAGATCGACGCGGCCCTACGAACCTTCGGCAAGACCCTGGCGGCCTATCAAGGCGGCGGGGCCGAGGGCGATCAGGCCGCCATGCTGTCGCGGGCCCTGCTCAGCGACGACGCCGGCGCCAGGCAGGCTCTGGCCGCGCCCCGCTCCGGCGCGGTCGAGACCCTGCCGCCCGGCATGCCGATTGGCGGCGAAGACTGCTGGTTCTGCGCTCCGAGCGCAGGTTTGTAATGCGTACCCCAGAAAGAAAGCGTCCCATGACCGTCCTTCCCCTCGGGCTCTCCAAAGCCAGCTTCCGAGGCGCGCTGATCGCCGCTAGCGTCCTGCTCCCGGCGGCCGCAGTCCATGCCGCGACGCCGGTCGTCGCGATCATCAACGCCCAGATCTTCGACGGCACGGGCGCCGCGCCCTACAGGGGTGTGCTGGTGGCGCAGGATGGCCGCATCGTCGATGTCGGCCCCAAGGCGAAGCCGCCAAAGGGCGCCCAGGTGATTGACGCCAAGGGCGAGGCCGTGGTCCCCGGCTTCTTCGATGTCCATACGCACTGGACCCCGGCCGGCGCGCCAGCCATCACGCCCAAGATCGCCGACGCCTATGTGGCCTCGGGCGTGACCACGGTGAACGACTTCCACCAGCAGCCGGAATCCTTCGCGCCGCGCCGGCAGTGGCTGTCGACCTTGACGGCGCCGCACGTCAACTTCGTGGCCCGCGTCAGCACGCCGGGCGGTCACGGCGCCGACTGGGCTGACGAAGCGACCACGCGATGGGTGAACACGCCCGAAGCGGCCAAGGCCGCTATCGAAGGGCTAGCCCCCTACAAGCCCGACGCCATCAAGGCCTTCACCGACGGCTGGCGGTATGGCTCGGCCCCGGACAACACCAGCATGGACGGCTGGACGCTGAAGGCCCTGACGGACGCGGCCCACAAGCTGAAACTCAAGGTCCTTTCGCACACGGTCACGGTGGAGCGCGGCGCTGTCGCGGCTGGCAGCGGCGTCGACATCATCGCCCACAGCCTGCAAGACGAGCCGATCGACGCCGAGACCGTCGCTAAGCTCAAGGCCAACGGCACCTTCTACGCTCCGACCCTGGCGGTCTACGAGCCGGTCAAGCCGGGGCAGAAGCCGCCGGCCGACGCCGATAGCGCCCGCGCCAAGCTGGCGGTCCAGAAGTTCGGCTACGCCCTGGCCAATGTGAAGACCCTGAAGGACGCCGGGGTCCCGATCGCGCTCGGCACCGACGCCGGCATGCCCGGTACGCCGCACGGCGCCTCCACGCTGCGGGAGATGGAGCTGCTGGTCCAGGCGGGCCTCTCTCCTTCGGAGGCCCTGATCGCCGGCACGGCAACCAGCGCCCGCGCCATGAACCTGCTGGCCGACCGCGGCACCCTGGAGAAGGGCAAGCGCGCTGACTTCGTGCTGATCGCCGGCCAGCCGTGGACGACGATCACCGACATTCGCAAGGTCGATCGCGTCTTCATCGACGGCAAGGCCGTGTTCGGGCCCGGCTCGAGCCGCGCGCCCGCCAACGACAAGCCGACCATGCCGGTGCTAAAGGCCAAGGGGCCGCTGATCGACGACTTCGAGCGCGCCGACGGTCGCACCAGCCTGGACACGCTGAGGCTCAGCGACTTCGATGGCGGCCGCGACCGCAGTGTCGAGGTTCTTCAGACCATCGATCGCGGAGATGGCGACCACGTGCTGAGCGTGGCGGCCAAGATGGCCCAGAAACCCGAGCCGGACGCCGGTGTCCTGCTGCCGCTGAGCCGCGGCTCGGTCGAGCCGGTCGACGCCTCGGCGTTCAAGGGCGTCACGTTCGAGCTGCGCGGCGATGGCGGACCCTATGTCCTGACCATCAACAGCGTTTCGGGCTCTTGGACGACCACGGTGTCCGCCGACAAGACCTGGGCTAAGGTCACCGTGCCTTTCACCGACTTCAAGCGGTCGGGTCGAGGCGAGGGGGCCTGGACCGGAACGGACCTGCTGGAGGTCGGGGTGTCAGGTTCGCGTCCGGCCGGCCGCAAGCTGTGGTTCGAACTCGACGACGTGACCTTCTACTGAGCCCTTACGCTTCGCCGACGAGTCCAGTCGCGCCATCGACCTACGCCAAGGCGGCGGCGCGGCTCAGCGTCAGGCGAGGCCGTTCGGTCGGCGGCGATCGGGCGGAAGCCGAGTTCGCCGTTGTTTTGGCGGGAATGGGTTGCGCATCACGGATTTGACGGTGACGTTATCTTACTGCCGACAGGCTCAAGTCTTGGCCCGCCTTTATTGCGCCTGCTAAACTCAAGGCCTACATGTCGCTAGGCGGCATTTGGGGGCATGTGTTGTGCGCGTAGCACTTGGAAAGAGACTTGATGGGAATTCGCGGCGATGACGCCGTCGGCCTCGAGTACGGACAGGGACGTTGAAAGGCTTTGTCTCGCGCTCTCGGCTGACCTGATTGCCAGCGGTTTCCTCAGGGGGACCTTCCGCTCGGCGCTCGACACGATTTTGGCGCTGGCCATAGCCCAGGCAAACCTGGCGCCGATGGCGCGAAACTTGGCGTTCCAGAAGACCTATGCGGGCTTGAGCAGTCCGCCGCCCGACGAGGCGCGCAGGCCGGTGAGATCGCGGTCGATCGCCATCTCGCTCGGCATTCCCCAGGAGACTGCGCGACGGCGCGTGGCGCTGATGGTCGAGTCCGGGTTCCTGGTCCAGACGAGCGCCGGGGTCTACATGCCCAAGAGCGTTACCGCGACCCCCGTCTACATCGAGACCGCCAAGGCGACTTGGCGGGCGATCGGCGACCTCTATTGCGCCCTCAGGCGCGCGGGCGCGCTGGACGCGCCGACGGGGGGGACCAGCGATGGAGAGATCCCACACAGATACATGATGCGGCTTTGGGGCGATCATTTCCTGCGATTGATCGAGACGCTTCTGTCGATGGTCCAGGAGCCCCTCGGCATCGACCTGCTGTTCACGATTCTGCGCGAGAGCCAGGCGACAGGGGGCGGCGCGGGCAAGCCCGTCTCAGCCTTGTCCCTGTCGCGGTCGCTGGGTCTGCCGTTCGAAACCGTCAGGCGCAATGCTCTGCGGCTTGCCGAGAACGGCCTGTGTCAGAAGGCGTCTCGCGGCTACGTCATCACCGCCGAACTGCTCGACACGCCGATCTGGCGGCAATTCGCCGAGCGTCATCGCGTGGTCTTGACGCGCTTCTTTTCCATCATGGGCGAGAGGGACCTGCTGGGTTGGTGGGAAGCCGACTACCAGGCCGCAAATCGCTAGCCTCCTCTGCCTTGCCCGAAGCGGCGAGCGCTCGGGCAAGGCGTTGAGGCGAACTAGAACTTCCGGCTGAGGCTGAGACCCCATTCACGGGGACGGCCATAGCTGGCTTCCTTCAGGCCAAAGCCGCTGGAGGCGTTGCCGGAGACCTTGTAGCGCTCATCCGACAGGTTCGAGCCAAACAGCGCGATCTGCCAGAGTTGGTCGGGCGAGGCATAGGCCAGGCGCGCCCCGAACAGGTCGTAGGCCGGTTGGGGCAGGTCGGGGTCGTTGGCCACGTCGTTGTAGACGGTGCTGTAGTGGGTCCAATCGGCCCGGGCGGTGACCCGTCCGCCGTTGGGCAGATCATGGCCATACTCGACGCCGCCGTTCAGCGTCCACTTGGGCGCCTTGACGAAGTGCGTCGCCAGGGTGATCGGCAGCACCTGACCCGCCGCCAGGCCGTTGCCGACCTCGGTATATTTGGCGTCCATGTAGCCGCCGCCGAAGTTGAAGCTCCAGTGAGTCGTCGGCCGGGCCTGCAACTCGACCTCGACGCCCTTGACCTCGCCGGCCGCCGCGTTGGCGACGAAGTTGCGCGGTGTCTGGTTCACCGTCACCTGGATGTCCTGATAGTCGCTGAAATAGCCGGCGACGTTCAGGATCAGGCGACGATCCAGCCAGGCGGTCTTGGCGCCGGCTTCGTAGGTGACGAGCGTCTCGGGCTGATACTCGGTGACTTCCGAGGCGTCGTTGAGCGGGCGCGCGTTGAGGCCGCCGCTCTTGAAACCCTTGCCGACCGACGCATAGAGCAGGATGTCGGGCGTGGCCTTGTATTCCAGGCCGACTTTCGGCGTGAACGAGTTCCACGATCCGCTGCGCGACAACTGGGCGATCACGCCGCCGTCGCGGATGCGGCGGTGGTCCAGGACATAGTCCTTTTCATCGCGGTTGTAGCGCGCGCCCAGCGTGGCGCTGAGGCGGTCGGTCAGGGTCAGGCTGCCCTGGGCGAAAGCCGCGTAGGTGGTGCTGGTCACCTTGGTGTAGACGGCCGCCGACGGGCTATAGGGCGGCGGAGAGGCGCCGGGGGCCAGGCCCAGCGCCAACTTGGCGAAGCCAGAGTCGGTGCCGCGTTCGCGGAAGGCGTAGACGCCGGTGACCCAGGTCAGGCGACTGTCGAACGACTGGCCGCTGAGCTGGAATTCCTGGCTGTATTGCGCCTGGAAGTCGTGGTTGAAGGTCTCGCGGAACGTGAAGGGCGTATTGTCCCCATCGCGCGCGAAGGTCGCCTTCAGGCCACGGATCGCGCTGATGCTCTTGAAGGACACCGCGCCCAGATCCCAGTCCACGGTGGCCGAAGTCCCCCACAGGTCCAGGTCGTTGATGTTCGGACCCGTGCCATAGGTCGTGTACGGATCGTTGGTCAGGAACGAGGTGTTGAGCGTCTTGGAGCCGTTCGGCGCGGTGATGCCGAGGCCCGGCGCGACATAGGTGTTGAAGTTGGCGATGAACGGTCCCGCCACGAAGCCGGGAACCGAGCCGATCACCAGAAGCTTCTGCGGCGCGGAGTGTTCCCGGGCGCGCGTATAGTCGGCGGACAGATTGACCGTGACCGCGTCCGAAGCTTCCCAGCGCAGCTGAGCCCGGGCGGCGGTGGCGTTGCGGTCGCCCAGATCGTCGCCGGTCAGGAGGCGCTTGCCATAGCCGTCGCGGGTGAGGCGGGCGGCCGAGAGGCGGGCGGACAGCTTGTCGCTGAGCGGGATGTCGACATGGCCCTTGAGGTCGCGACGGTTCAGGCTGCCGACGACGCCCTCGATCTTGCCCCCGAGCACATCCTTCGGCTGGTCGGTGGTGATGATCACCGCGCCGCCAATGGTGTTCTTGCCGAACAGGGTGCCTTGCGGGCCGCGCAGCACTTCGATCCGACTGACATCGAAGGCGTCCAGCGTGCCGCCGATCGAGCGGGCGTAATAGACGCCGTCCACATAGACGCCGACCCCTGGGTCGCTGAAGATCGCGAAATCGTTCTGGCCGACGCCCCGGATGAAGACCGTTGCGTTGTAATTGCCGCCGCTTAGCGCCGCGGCGCCGTCAAAGCGGATGCTGGGCGCGAACTTGGCGATCTGGTCGACGCTTTCGACGCCGCGGCTCTGCAGGGCCTCTCCGCCAAGCGCCGTGACGGCGACGGGCGTGTCTTGCAGACGTTCCTCGCGGCGGCGAGCCGTCACGACGACTTCTTCGATCTGGGCTGTTTGGGTGTCGGTGTTCTGAGCGACGGACGGCGTCGCGATCGCCTGAACACCGGCCACCGCGCAAGCCATCAGTCCCCCGGCGCGCAGGCGGCCGGAGATAGTCCCAATCCTGGGCATAGGTTTTCCTCCCGGTACGTCGATGATCATCCAGCGCGAGCGCTCGTGATCGTTCTGATTGTTATGCGTACTAACTATTTCAGAGCATGATTGTATGCCGCGTGCAACCGCCTCTCGCGGTGTTCCGAAAATCAAAGAACAATGTTGCCTGAAGGTCGCGCCTCGTGAGTCTCAGGCGCATGCGAAGGCACGCGCGCGCTCGTACTGAGCGCGCGTCCCCGCATCCTAAGAACCAGGAATGGTTGGATTTAGTCGTCGCTTGGCGTGGTGCGCCCGCTCAGCCACAGGCAAGCGACGCCGCCGACCGCCAGGATAGGAAGAAGCGCCAGGAGAACCTGACTAGGCGGGCGTCCAGCGCCGATCAAAGACGCCGCCAGCAATGGACCTGCGGCCGAGCCCAGGCGTCCCATGACGACGGCCGCGCCGACGCCGGTGCCCCGCAGGCGCATGGGATAAAAGCTCGGAGCCATGCCATAGACCGTGGACTGGACGCCCGAGATGGTGGCGCCGACCGCCGCGCCCACGACCAGGAAGATCGAGAGCGAGGCGGGGGCCCCGGCCGCGGCGGTGAGCGCGACGGCCGAGGCGCCGAAGACCGCGAGTATGGTCAGGGTTCGTCTGTTGGGATGATCCATCAGCCAGCCCGTCGCTACGCTGCCAACCGCCCCGGCGAGGTTGAAAGCCATCTGCACCAGACCTGCTTCGGGTCGGCTAAGACCCTTGCCGATGAGCAGCGACGGCAGCCAGCTCAGCAGGAGGTACATGATCAGCAGCGCCAGGAAGAACGCGATCCACAGCAGGAGCGTCGTCAGGCCGCGCCCGTCGCCGAACGCAGCTTCGGCGAAGCCAGTCTTCTGGACGGAAACATCGCGAGCCGCGCCAAGGGGCTTCGGCGGATTGGGCAACAGGGGGATGGCCAAGACCAGGGCGAGCAGGGGACCCGCGCCGCCGACATGGAAAATCACCCGCCAATCCGAAGGATCGGCGCCGGCGAGACTGACGAGGCTGGCGATCGCGCCGCCGAAGGGCAGACCCGCATAAAGAAAGCCGACGGCCCGGTTGCGCAGGCGAGGCTCAACGCTCTCGGCGACGATCGCGATCAGGTTCGGCAGGGCGCCGCCCAGCCCTACGCCGGTTAGGAAGCGGGCGAGCAGAAGACTGTTGAGGTCGTTCGCAAGGCCCGTCGCGATCGACAGCAGGCCAAACACGGCCACGGAGAAGAGCAGGGTGGTTTTCCGCCCCAGTCGATCGGAGAGGCGGCCTCCGATGGCGGCGCCGAACATCAAGCCAAAGGTGCTGACGCTGAAGAACCATCCGAGGGCGTCGGGCGAGAGCCCCAGGTCCGGCGCCAAGCGAGGGGCGGCTACCCCCGCCGATTGCAGGTCAAAGCCTTCGAAGACGGCCAAAAGACAACAAATGGCGACGGCGGCCAGACTCGTGCGTCCACGCGCCATGTCGTTTCCATCGATCATGGATCCTCCCCCTGTTCATCATCGCGCTCTGCGTCGCGTCTTTTTTGATATGTGTCATAACTATTATGGGATGTCGCTCCTATTCGCGACGATCGGCGCGAATCCGCTCGCCGTGCTACGAAACGGGCAAGGCGAGGAAGACGCGTTGATGGCTAACGCTGCGGAACTTAAGGCGACGACGGAGACAAGCCCTTCGTTGGGCGGGTTGGAGACCACCGTGGGCTTCGTGCTCCGCCTGGCTCAGGTCGCGGTGTTCAAGGACCTGTTGGCGGCGCTAAAGCCCTTTGACCTGCGCGTCACGGATCTCTCCGTCTTGCTGGTCATCGAGGCTACGCCCGGCCTCCAGCAGCGCGCGATCGGCGACATGCTGCGCATCCAACGCCCGAACCTGGTCATCATTCTCGACCAGCTGCAGGCCAGAGGCCTTGTTCGGCGCGACCCGGTTCCCGGTGATCGACGCTCCTACGCCCTCTCGATAACCCCTGAAGGTTCGGCGCTTCTCAAAGGGGCGAAGGCTGCGCATGCGGCGCACGACAAGAAGGTGCTGGCCGCGCTCGGCGACCTCGAGAAAGAGCGGATGCTGGCCGTGCTGGAACGGATCGCCGAGATCTAGCTCGGCCGCCGAGGCAAACTCGCTCCAGACCATATCGACCTGTCGTCAAATGATTTGCGCAACAAACAATATGATGTAGAAACAAATAAAGCGCCCACCGAAGGCGCGGCGACCGCCGCCATGGAGGAAACCTATGTCTGACGCCGTGCGCGGTGACGTCGATGCGTCCCAGGCTGGCGCGACGAGCAAGATCGTCTGGCGACCTTATCACATCTATATCGTCGGTCTGCTGCTGCTGATCACGATCTGCAACTACCTCGACCGGATCGTGCTCAACGTTCTGCAAGAGCCCATCAAGCGCGAGCTGCGGCTCAGCGACTGGCAGCTGGGCCTGCTGAGCGGCCCCGCTTTCGCGCTGTTCTACTCCGTCGCCGGGATTCCCGTCGCCCGATTGGCCGAGCGGACCAACCGCGCCCGCCTGATGGCGGCGGTGGTCGCGGTCTGGTCGGCGATGACGGCGCTTTGCGGCGTCGCCCAGGGCTTTGTCCAGCTGCTGCTGTTTCGCGTCGGCGTGGGCATGGGGGAGGGCGGCTGCCTTCCGGTCAGCCATTCGCTGCTGGCCGACAATTTCAGCATGCGTCAGCGCGGCATGGTCATGTCGATCGTCAGCACCGCGCCGTCCTTCGCCACCATTCTGGCGCCGATCGTCGGCGGACTCATCGCTCAGCAGTGGGGGTGGCGCGCCGCGTTCCTGGTCGTGGGCTTGCCTGGCCTTCTTTTGGCGCTGCTGTCCTGGCTGACCCTTCGGGAGCCTCGCGATCGCGCCCAGACCGACACCTCCGCGAAGGTCGAAGCCAAGTCCAACTCCACCTTCTTGGCCGACCTGGGCGTGCTGCTGCGCAATCCGGCCTTCGTGATGCTGGTGGTGGGCGGGGCCTTCATCGGCCTGGCCTATAACGGCGTCACGGTCTTCACCGTGTCGTTCATGATGCGCACGCATGGCCTGACCTTGTCCGAGGCGGGCGGCGTCGTTGGCCTTGGGGGGATGCTTGGGCTGGCCGGAACCTTCCTGGGCGGCCTGGCGGCCGACAAGCTGGCCGACGCGCGCGGACGCTCCTATGTGCTGGTGCCCGCGGTCGGCGGCGTCTTGACCTGCCTCTTCTATGGCTTGGCCTTCGCCCAGCAGAACTGGGCGCTGGGGCTGCCGCTGCTGCTGGCCGCCTCTGTCGCCTACAACCTCAAGAATGGGCCAATGTACGCCGCGGTGCAGAACATCGTACCCGGCACCATGCGAGCCACCGGCGCCGCCGTTTTCATGTTCGGCGCGACGGTGATCGGCGGCATGACCGGCCCTCTGATCGCGGGCGGCGTGAGCGACAACGTCGCCGGCCGAGCCTTTCCGGCCGCGCTCGGCGTGTTCCACACGGCCTGTCCTGGCGGCCGCGCGGCCAAGGGCGCGGCCGCGGACGTCGCGCAGGCTTGCGCCCACGCTTCCGCCGCGGGCCTGCAAACCGCGCTGGTCGTGGTCTCGCTGGGGTTCCTGCTGGCGGCGATCTTTCTGGTGATCGGGGCTCGTTGGCTGAAAGCGAACGAGCCGGCCGCCGCCTAAGGCCTATTGGTCGCTGTCGGCGAAGCAGCGCTTGTAAAGCTTGTCGAGCAGCGTGTGCAGGATCTGATGTTCCTGGTCGGTCAGCGCCGTCTTGATCGATGCTTCGTTGACGTGCGCCAGGGCGCGCATCTCGTCCAGAGCCTTCAGGCCGACGGGCGTGGCGAAGAGGAGGTGACGGCGCCGATCGGTCTGGGACCGCTGGCGCATGGTCCAGCCCAGGCGCTCCATGTTGTCGAGAATGGCGACGATCGTCGCCTTGTCGAACCCGACCTCGCGCGCCAGCGTCTTTTGCGAAAGCCCCGGGTTGGCCGCGATGAGGGCCAGCGCCGAGAACGCGCCAGGACGAATTTCCTCGCGGTCCAGGAGGGCGTTGAAGGCGCGCGACAGGTGATTTTGGATCCGACGGATCCGGAAGCCGACCAAGTCGTCGAGCACGCCAAGGGAAATCTCGCCTCGGGGTTCGTCGTCTTCAACGGTCGCGATGGGCTCGGCCTTGGCGGTCATCGGCGGTCTTTTGCTCCGGCGGCTGAAGGACTTCCTCGTCGATTTAGTCCGTCGCGGTCAATGGTCATGCGCTTTTGAAGACGACGCGGTCGCCTTCCCAGGCGAACTCGGTCTTGAGACCCGCCTTATGACTGATCGACGCGACATATTCAGCCACCGCGCGGCCGCGCGCGTCGTCGCCGAGCGGCTCAGGCTGGCCTGTCGCCGTCATCCAGATAGGCCGGAACCCAGGACTAATCGCACCGTCCGCATCGATGTGGCATGCCGCGACCATGCCGTTCTTGGCCTCGGGATGGAAGGGATAAAGCGGGTAATCCGGATCGGGTTCGAAGCCGAACAGCGCCTTGCGCTTTTCGGCCCACGCGCGGCGGATCGGATTGTCATTGCCTTCCGCCGTCAGGGCTCGCGTGACGGTGACGAAGTTGCCCAGGCCGTGGAAGATCGGCTTGCCGCGCCAGACCTCGACGCCCCGCAGGATGTGGGCGTGGTGGCTGATGACGATGTCCGCGCCGGCTTCGATAGCCGCCCGCGACACGGCTTTTTCGTACATGGCGATATGAGCTGGGGTGTGGACCACGCCCTTGTGGGAGGCCACGACCAGAACGTCCACACGATCGCGGATCGCGGCGATGTCGGCTTGCATGGCCTCGACCGTGTCGGGATCGGCGAAGGTGTAGACCTTGGGCGGCCCGCCGGGATTGGCGTTTTCGAGCTCGTAGTGGGTGATGATCTTCAGATAGGCGCAGCCGGCGCGCTTTTGCCCTGCCCAGCCCTCCTTGGGGCCCACGCAATTGTAGCTGAGCAGGCCCACGCGGAGGCCGCGCCGAACCGCCAAGGCGGGCCGTCGGGCCTGGTCGAGATCGAGTCCGGCGCCAGCGCTCACGATCCCCTGAGCGGTCAGGTTGGCGATGGTGTCCTCGATGCCTTCGCCGCCGCGGTCATGGATGTGATTGCCGGCCAGGCTGGCCATGTGAAATCCCGCCCGGCCGACCGCTTTCAGGTTCTCAGGATCGCTGGCCGGAGCCGGAATGTCGCCGACCGACTCCTGGCCTCGGGTGGTGTGGGGCACCTCGACGTGGCCGATCAGCAGGTCGGCCTCCGCCAGCATGGCCCGGGCCTTGTCGAAGAAGAAGTCGGCGTTCGGCTCGTCCAGCACGAGGTCGCCGGTCATGTAGAGCTTGAAGGGCGCGGTCATTGGGCGCTCCGCACCGGCAGCGTCACGCTCGAGGGCGTGTCGCCGCCCGTATGCAGGGTCAGGATGGGCGGCGGCGTGGTCTCGGTCCGGGCGCGTTCGCGGGGTTCAGCGCCGCTGACGGCGATCCGCACGCGGTGGCCGGCCTTGAACACGTAGGACACGGCCAGCATGTCGAACGACACGCGCACGGGCTCGCCGGGCTTCAGCGGCTGATGATCCTCGGTCCACGCCCGACGCCAGGGCGTACCGATCGTATCCCACGGAGCGGTCACGACCTTGCGTAGCGAGGCGCGCTGGCGGCCTTCGCTGACCACGGTCACCGAGCCGTCCGGGGCGACGTCCTCCAGATAGGCGAAAACGGGCTGTTCCGGCGCGGTGGACGAGATCCACAGGTCGGCGAGCGGCGAGCCGGTCATCTCGGTGTCGGCCCTCAGCTCCGGGCCGCTGTACACGAAGCTGGCCTTGGCCGGATGGCAAGGCTGGGCGAACGGGCCCCAATTGGGCTTCACCGGATCGGGCGGGCAGGTGGGGGCATAGTCGACTGTGACGCTGTTGCTCGCGGCCTTCGCCGCGGGCTTGGCCTTCAGCGCGCCCGCATCGAGGAACAGCGCGTTGCGCGCGTCGGGACGCGGCCAACGGTCGGTCGAGCGCCACTCCTGGCCCTTCGGCGCGCCGATCGTGAAGTAGTGGATGGGGGCGTCGGTCTCGATCCCCGTCGCCTCGCCCTTCAGATAGTGGTCGAAGAAGCGCAGCTGCTCGGCGCGCAAGTCGAAGCCGTCGTTCAGGCAGTGCCGCCAGGGACCGATCACGATCCGGGCCTGGCCCGGCAGGTTGGCCTGGGCGATCAGGCCCTCGGTGCGGAAATCGTCGTACCAGCCGCCCTGGATGTAGAGCGGGACATTCGAGGCCTTCAGTTGGCTCAGATACGCGCCGATGCTGACCTCGCCCCAGAACTTGGCCATGACCAGCGGCGACCAGCTGTCGCGATAGGGCATGGACTTCATCAGCTCGAGCAGGTTGGTCGACTTCTGGTGCTCTTCGGCCGCCTGGCGCAACAGCGCGCGATCCTCGTCGCCCTGGACGGGCGTCGCTTTCATGTCGTCCTCGAGCGTGCGTGTCGGACCGGTGCCGTACTGGGAGATGATCCCGCCGCGCGTATGGCCATCATAACGCTCCCAGGCGAAGCACCCCGCGAAGGCGGCCTTCAGATGCGGCGGACGGGCGATCAAGGCGTGCATCACCGCTTCGCCCGTGTTCGAACAGCCGTACATGCCGATCTGGCCGTTGGACCACGGCTGAGCGGCGAGCCATTCAGTGATCTCGTAGGCGTCGAAGCCTTCGGTGAAGTCCTCGTAGCCTCGCCGAACGCCGAACGAGGCGCCGTTGCCTCGGCGCGCGACGATCGCGACGACATAGCCTGCCCGGGTGAGGTCGGTCAGCGACTGCGCCGCGCCCGTCTCGCGAACGCCGGACTTTTCGATATCCAGCGTGTGGTGCCAGATGACCGGCAGCCGCGTGTCCACCGGCTTGCCGTCGACCGCGGGACGGTGAAGGGAGATCGCGATCTTCGCGCCGTCGCGCATGGGCAGGTAGAACGAGGTCGCGACCTGCTGCGAATAGATGTCCTTGGGCGCGTAGGCCCCAAAGCCCGCGGGCGGGGCGGCTAAGGCCGGCAAGGCTGCGCTGGTGACGGATAGCGCGGCGGCGAGGGCGATCGCTGAGGACTTCATACAAGGCTCACAAAAAAGAAGCGGCGGGCGAAGCCAAGCTCGCCCGCCATAGGTGTTCCCGGGGGGAAATCGTCGATCACCAGGCCTTGCTGATCTCCACAGAGACAAAGCGGCCCAGCGGCGAGGCGGCCTGGCTGTCCCACGAAAGGGTGCCGTTCAGGACGATCGGCGGATCCTTGTCGAACAGGTTCATGACGTTGGCGGAGATCCGCAGGTCCTTGGCCCATCCCGCCTCGCGCTCGAAGGCGTAGGACGCGGTGGCGTCGAAGATCGTCTGGCTCTTCACCTTCACGTTCGGCGTGACCGCCGTGTTCAGATAGCTGTCGGTGTAGTTGGCGAAGAGGTTGGCCGACCAGCCGTTCGACCGCCAGCCCAGCGCGCTGCGCACGCGCAGGTCGATGGGGTTGCCGAAGGTGTCCAGCACGTCCTGCCAAGGGGCGCTCGCCGCGGTCTTGCGTTCCAGTTTCAGGACCTTGGCGACCTCGGTCGACACCGTCCAGTCGCCGACCGGCGTGGTGAAGGCGTAGCGAACCGAAACGTCCAGGCCGCGCTGGTCGAGCTTACCCAGGTTTTGGCGGCGGCCATCGATCAGCACGTTGATGTTCGCGACCGGCTCGACAGGGTTTTGCAGGTCGGGGCTGGCCATGGCCGCAGTGACGAGGGCGTTGAAGGCGGCCGTGGCGGCGGCGTCCGAGTCTGCCGGTCGGCGCGTGATGAAGGGCGCATAGACCGAACCGTTGGCCAGGGCCGTGTTCGGGGTCACGTCGATGCGGTTGCTGTAGACAATCTTGTACCAGGTCGCCGAAACGCTGAGACCGTTGATGGCCTTGGGCTTCCAGTCGAAGCCCGCCGACCAGGTCTTGGCCGTTTCCGGGCCAAGCTGGTTGTTGCCGCCATTGGTGAAGATGCCGCGCGTGACGCCGGTGGCGGCAGTAGGATCGGTCAGGTTCTGGATGAAGATGTTCTTGATCTGGTCGGCGCTGTCGATCAGCGACGGGGCGCGGAACGAGGTGCCGTAGGTGGCGCGGATCGTCAGGTCCGAAACCGGCGCGTAGATCACCCCGATCTTCGGGTTGGTCGTCTTGCCGAAGTCGGAATAGTCCTCGCGGCGACCGGCCAGCGACAGCTCAAGGCGCTGCACGCCGGGCAGGGCGTTGGAAGGCCCGACAATCGGCACGAACAGCTCGCCGTAGACGGTTTTGATGTCGCGGCTGTTGCGCACGATCTTGTAGGTCGCCGCGCCGCTGGCCAGGACGTTGGTCGCCTCGAGCGTCTGCTTGAAGCTGTTGTCGTGGTACTCCGCGCCCAGCGCGACGCGGACCGAGCCCGCCGGCAGGTCGAACAGCGGACCGTCGGCCTTGATCGAATAGTCCTTGGCGATGTTGGTGCCCCAGGTCGCGCGGTTGGCGTCGATGATGTCGAGCAGCTTCGCGTTGTTGGTGCGGTTGAATGTGCCGTTGCCGAAGGGATTGAACGCCGTGGTCGGGTCGCTGCTCGCCAGGGCGGCGGTCAGGGCGGCGTTGTTCAGCACGTTCTTCCGGTCCTGGAAACCACGGCTGATGCTGTGGTCGGCATAGGCGGCGATGCGCCATTGCTTGCCCAGGTCGTAGTTGAAACCAATCGCGTTCTGCTGGGCGTTCTCGAAGCCCGTCGAGTTCGGATCGGCGTCGTCGGTCAGGCGATATTCCACCGTCTCGGAGGTTTGGCCGGCGGGCGAGACGAACCAGGGGTTGGTGTTGCGCACCGTCAGGCTGAACAGGGCGGGCGGCGCGGCCAAGTTGAATTTGCGGCGGGTGTAGAAGCCTTCGTACCAGACCTCGGCCTTGTCGCCGATGTGCTGGTGCACATTGAAGAGGACCGTATTCCGGTTCTGCTTCGGCAGCAGGTCCGCGGCCGCCCCCTCATCATAACGGTTGGCCGTGCCCGCGACCAAGGCGGATGGGTTGACGCCGACGCCATTGCCGGCGGGCAGGGCGTAGCGCACGCCGCCGATGACGATGTTGCCGGGCGCGGCGGTGAAGGGGCGGGCGTCCGAGCCGCCCCGCGCGGTGCGGTTCTGGCTGGCGAAGTCGCGATCCGCGCCCGACAGGTTGCCGCGCTCATTGTGCTCGAACGAGAAGAACAGCTCGCCGGTGTCCCAGGTCTTGCCGAAGGTCTGGCTGTACTGCTTCTGGGAGACGTTGTCGGCGAACCCGTAGCGGAAGGTGGTCTCGCCGCCGTCGAGGGAGCGGCGCGTGATCAGGTTCACGACCCCGGCCACGGCGTCCGAGCCGTAGATGGCCGAAGCGCCGTCGGTGACGACCTCGATACGCCCGACGGCGGACGTCGGGATCTGGTCGAGGTCGCCTAGCGCCTTGATGATGCCGTTCGGCGCCAGGCGGCGACCGTTCAGCAGCAGGAGGGTGGCCTCAGGGCCGATGCCGCGGAGGTTGGCGGTCCGAACGGCGGTGGAGTTGGCCGCGGCGTCCTGCGCCCCGCCATTGAAGCTGTTGCGGCTTTCATCGGCCCCCAGGTTCAACACCTGCGGCAGCATGCGCAGCGCGTCACTCGGCGCGCCGGCGCCGGAGGCCTTCAGGTCCTGAAGGCTCACGCCAACGGTCGGCGAGCCAGCGGCCGCCACGCCGCGAATGCTGGTGCCCGTGACGACGATCTCCGAGACCGCGGTGTCTTCGATAGTCGAGCTCTGCGGCGCGGTCTGCGCCTGCACGGCCGATGCGGCCGACCAGGCGGCGACGATCATGGCCAGATGCGAGACGCAGGCGTGGCGTGAGTTGGTGGTCTTCATGGCGGCCCTCCCGTGCGCCGTCCGGCGCCCCGCCGTCGGCTGTTCTATTTTCGGTCGAGCTAAAAATCGTTCGACCGCAAATAGTATGTTACACAAACAATCTGAATTTCAAGTGGGCCTGCGAAAAATCAAGAACGACGTTATGGATGGGCGCGGAAGCGCGCGCCCTGGAAGGGGCGTCCCGATTTCGGGGACTGTCTGCCGGCGATATAGTTTGTAACGCAAACTATTTATTGACACGAGCGACGCGCCCTCTCTGAATGTAAGGAGGAGGGCGTCTGGGGGTTCTGGTTCGTCGTTCCGCATCTTCAAGCTCGATTCGCAGCAGGAAAATTTCGTGACAGACGCCGCCGCCGACACCCGTCCTCGTCCTCTGGAGGGCCTCAAGGTCATCGACCTGACCCGGGCGCTCGCCGGACCGTACGCCACGCTGTTGCTGGCCGGACTAGGCGCGACGGTGATCAAGGTGGAGGACCCGCGCGGCGGCGACCTGGCCCGGGAGAACAGCCCCTATGTCGGGCGGGATGGCGTCAGCGTGGAGCGCCTGCACGAAGACGATCTGTCGATTTCCCACCTTACCCGGGCGCGCGGCAAGTATGGCGTCAGCTTGAACCTCAAGCACCCCAAGGCGCGGGAGGTGTTCGCCGACCTGGTGCGCGACGCCGACATCGTGGTCGAGAACTTCACCAGCGGCACCGCCGACCGTCTGGGTGTCGGCTATGCGGCGGCCAAGGCCGCCAATCCGGGGATCATCTATTGCTCCCTGAGCGGTTTCGGCGCGGGCGTGTCCGAGGGCAGCAAGGCCATGGACGTCCTGATCCAGGCGCTCAGCGGCGCCATGTACACCAGCGGCGGGCCCGACGATCCGCCCGTCCGGATCGGCATTCCGATGGCCGACATGCTCGCGCCCGTGTTCGGGGTCATAGGCGTCCTGGCGGCGTTGGAGCAACGGCGGCGCACGGGACAGGGGCAGCATGTCGACGTGTCGATGCTGGGCGCCCTGACCTCGTTCGTGGCCATCGAAAATTGGCAGGCCATGGCGCTGGCGGGCATGGAGGCGCGCACCGGCCTCACCGTTCAACGCCTCTCGCCGTTCGGCGTCTTCCGCTGCGCGGATGGCTACGTCTCGATCGTCGCGGTGCACGAGGGCCTGGCGCGCGGCCTTTTCCGCGCCATGGAGAATGAGGCGTTAGGCCAGGATCCGCGCTTTGAGACTCGCGACCGCAGGGTCGCCAACGCCAAGGTTCTGGAAGCGCTGATCGAGGCCTGGTCCAGCCAACTGCCCACCGCCGAGGTCGTCCGCCGACTGGAGGCCGAGGGCGTTCCGGCCGCGCCGGTCCGCCATCCCGCCGAAGGTCTGCATGATCCTCGCGTCCTGGCGCGGGGCGAGACGGTTCCGATCCATCATCCGGGCTATGCGCGAGATGACGGCCTGATCACCAGCGGAGTGCCGATCCAGTTCTCCGAAAGCCGGACCGGATTCGATTCGGTGCTGCCGGTGGCGGTCGGGGAGCACAACGCGACGGTCTATCGCGAGCTGCTGGGCTATTCGGAAGAGCAGGTCGAAGCGCTAGCCCAGGCGGGCGCGATCTGATGGCGGGCCCGAGCCTGGCCTGTGTGGGGGCGGACATTCCGCGCGAACTGATCGCGGCGGCCGGCTTCACGCCTTTCCGACTGGCGGCCGACACGACCGCCACGACGATCGAAGGGCTCGCCGGGCAGTCGCCTCGCACCCGCGCCTTGCTGGCTCAGATCCAGACCGGCTCCTTCGCCGCTGTCGCCATCGCCCATGGCTGCGCGGAAGACGCCCAGCTTTTTTCGGTGCTGCGTGAGCTGTCGCGGATCGGGTCCTTGGATAGGCCTCCCGTCGCGCATCTGGACGTCCTTTACGGCGCCGATCCGGCGATCGAAGCCTACAACCGGGCGCGATTGGTCGCTTTCAAGGCCTGGTTGGAGGGGCTGACCGGAAAGGCTGTCACCTCTGAAGCCTTGCGCGACGAGATCGCTCGCGCGAACGCACAGCGCCTCAAGCTGTCGCGAGCCTTGTCGCTGCGCGCCGATCCCATCCCAAGGTTAAGTGGGGTCCAGGCGCTGGATCTGATCCGCGCTCTATCCCAGGCGTCGCCGCAGGATGAGGATGGCCTGATCGCCTCGGCATTGGCCGATGCGCGGCCGATGACTGGGCGGCGGGTCTTGGTGACGGGTTCGCCGCACGAGACCTCCGCCCTATACGCGGCCATCGAGGCGGCGGGATGCGTGATCGTTGGCGAGGATCATGACTGGGGCGAGACCTTGGCGAGCGCCATGCTCGACGAGTCTCTGGACCCGCTAGAAGCGCTCGTCGCGCGGTGGCGGACACCGCCGCTGTCGACCCCGACCGGCTCAAGCCGGATGCGCGGCCAAGCCCTCGCGGAGCGCGCCAAGGCGCTGGATGTGGACGCCGTGATCCATGTCCGCCTGACCGGCGACGAGGCGTCTCCGTGGGATGTCGCGGAGGCTCGGAAAGCTCTCAACAGTGTCGGCAAGTCTCTGGCGACTCTGCGGCTGGATCCCGCGCCGACCGCGGCGGCGGTCGTTGATATCGCTGACAAGCTCTCCGCCTTCTTCGCCGATCCTTCGCACTCGCGCGCGCCGTCGCCTTCCGCGCCGAAACCGGCCGTTTCGGCGGAGAAGCGGCCTGCGGGCGCCCGCAGTGGCCGTCGCAGTCAAAAGGCCCTGACCTCGACCGCGGATTTCGCGGCGTGGCAGCGTGATTGGTTCGCCGATGTCCGGCTGAAGGCCGTCGATGGACCGTTCGCGGTGGTCAACGCCGACGCGCCGCAGGAGATCCTGCGGGCCATGGACATCCCCTATGTCGTGAACCAGTGGTGGGCCTCGATCGTCGCGGCCAAGCAGCGCGGTCGTGACTACGCCGCTCTGCTTCGGGCGGCCGACTATCCGTCCGACGTCGAATCCTACAGCGCCCAAGGTCTGGCGGCGGCTCTGGACACCGATCGGGAGAATGCGCCTTGGGGCGGTCTTCCGAAGCCCGACATCCTGGCCCTGACGGCGGGGTCGGACGCGGGAGCCAAACTGTTCGAGGCCTGGTCCCGGGAAACGGACGCCGAGCTTTTCGTCTTTTCGCGTTCGATCGAGGGCCGCTGGGATCTGCCGACCGAATGGTGGTCCGACCTTCCCGAGCGC
>JAYRLX010000367.1:0-4134 GCA_041905125.1 Caulobacter sp.
ATTGTTGTTGTCGGAGAGGTACGACATCAGGGCCTCGAGCTTCACCCCGAAGTACTGAATCGCCAGCACGTTGGAGATGATCGACAGCACCGTCATCACCGCCGCCCAGACGGCGATGGCCTTCAAGTTCTCCCGCACCAGTCGAAAACCGGAGAAGGCGGCGTCGGAGGCCGAGAACCTGGACATATCGTACTCTTGCTTTGCGGACAGGCCCTAGCCCTAACAAGGTTCGCGCCGCTTCGACAGGGCCGAGACAGGCTTTTTCGCAAGACCTTGCGATGGTCGCGCCCACGCCCCTAACATTTGTTTGAATCAAGGGAGGAGCCAGGTTCATGAAGCTCTATGGCGAGGCCATGCCGGCGCCCAATCCGCGCCGGGTTCGGATCTTCCTGGCGGAGAAGGGGCTGGAGGTCCCGGAGGTTCACATCGGCCTGCGCCAGGGCGGCCATCGCCAGCCCGAGCACCTGGCCCGCAACAGCCTTGGCCAAGTGCCGGTGCTGGAGCTCGACGACGGGACCACGATCAGCGAGACCGTCGCCATCTGCCGCTATTTCGAGGCGCTGCATCCGACGCCGCCGCTGTTCGGCGTTTCAGCGCTCGAGCAGGCTCAGGTCGAGATGTGGAGCCGCCGCATCGAGCTGCGCCTGATGGTCCCCATCGGCATGTTCTGGCGCCACGCCCATCCGTTCACGGCGCATCTGCTCAAGCAGCACCGTGAATTCGGCGAATCCAACCGTGAGGTGGTCGACAAGACGCTGATGTGGCTGGACGGCGAACTGTCCGACGGCCGCCCCTACCTCGCCGGCGAGACCTATACGATGGCCGACATCGTCGGCCAGACCACGCTGGATTTCGCCGACTTCATCGGCCTGCCGACGCCGGCCGAGGCGCGAAACGTGCTGGCCTGGCGCGAGCGGATGGCGGCCAGGCCAAGCGCGAGCGCCTAGACCCGCCGACTAGTCGTGCAGGCCCGCGTCGATCTCGTCCTGGTTCAGGTGGACGAAGGCCTTGGCGGGCGCCGAGGCCAGGATCACCGTCTGCAGGGTGAGGAAAATCGGCGCCAGCAGCATGTTGGCCAGCAGGAACAGGATCAGGCGCGGGTGGCTGGCGACGACGCCGCCGGCTTCCGGCTCCACGCCGCCGCTGATCAGGTTGCCCAGAACGCTCGACACCATGGCGCCCAGGACCGACACCAGAGCGGTCAGGGCGATGGTCATGGCGAACATGGCCAGCAGGCGGAAGAACTGGCCGTGGGTCTGGATCCAGGCGGCGCGAACATCGATGTGATGGTGCGAGAACGCGTGCGGCCCCAGCAGGGACAGACGGACGGCGACCCATAGGGACAAACCGATGACGGCCAGCGCGCCGAGGGTGGCGAACCAGCCGGCCGCGGCTCCCGACAACAGCGCCGCGCCCAGCACGACCGCGCCGGACGGGATCACCGTCACGCCCAGGGCGGCCGCCCAGGTGATCAGCGAGACGATCAGCAGCTGCACCTCCTCGCGGCCCAGGCGCAGATAGGCCAGGCGGTCGTTGGCGGGCTCGACCACGGAGCGGATGATCGCCGCCTGCAGCACCGCGCCCAGCACCAGGGCCAGGGCGATCAGCAGCACCATCGCGCCGCCCAGATGGGTGACCAGATCGAGCAGCTCGCGCGGATCCGCCGAGCCGACGCGGCCAGCCAGCGCCGTGCGGCCTTCGTCGCCCAGCACGATCTTGGCGATCAGGCCCAGGATCGGCAGCATGACCAGGGAGAACGCCGCCCAGGCCAGCACCGCCAACGGCTTGCGCCGCATGATGCGAAGACCTTCAAGAGCCGCGTCGGTGGGGCGAACTGACATCTAAGCGTCCTGTGAGACCGCGCTTTGGCGGTAGAGATAAGCCATCATAACCGACCAGATCGGCGCCATCACGACATAGGCCAATATGGCGGCGCCCGCCGTCGAGACCACTCCCCGGGGCGGCGCGAGGGCGTAAAGCAGGTTGGCCGCCATGGGCAGGGCGAAGATCCCTGGCAGCAGCAAGATCGGAACCTGGCCCTTCGTCAGCGGAAACGCGCTGAGCACCCGAATTCCGGACTCGGCGATCGTGGCCGGCGCGGTGAAGGACAGGCGCAGGGCCAGCCAAATCAGGATGGCCAGGGCGGCCAGCGGCGCGAGCCCCGCGACGAAGCCCGCCGGCCCGGCGTTGGCCAGCGCTTCCCGCCAGGCCTGGGCGGAGCCGACATCCAGCTGAGGCGCGCTGGCGCGGGCCACGCCCAGCGTGATGGCTCCGATCACGATCAGCAGGATCGAGCCGATCAGCAGGAAGAGGCCCAGCCCCATCAGGTGCGCGCCCAGCAGGCGCCACTCGTCACGCCCCCAGCGCAGCCCGTTGATCCCCCGGCTGCGGCCAAAGGCATGGCGGTACAGCGCGCCCTGCGCGATCACGATCGCGACCAGGACGACCAGCGGGCGGAGCGCGAGCGGCAAGACGTTCGTCGAGACCGTCAGGGCCACCGCCACGACCAGGGCGGCCAGGCATGACGCCTGCGCCGCGCCCATGCGCGAGATCGCCGCCTTCAGCAAGCTTCCGACGCTCGCCGATCCGTCCGTCATCCGATCAAGTTCCCTTCCGCGCCGCCCACCGCCGAGTCGCGCGAGCCCTGACAATCTAAGGCCTTGGCTAGGCCTCGGCGGTCAAGGCCTTATGCGCCGCCGCCCAAGGGGCCCAGAACACCGCCTGCAGCACGGCGCTGAACACGGCCCCCAGCGCGCTCAGGCCCAGCAGCCAGGGCCAGAGGTCGGTCAGCAGCGTGATCGGCGGCCTGGAGATGAAGGCTTCCAGCGCGCCGGGTCCGCGGATCGCTTCCAGCGAGCCGCCCGCCGCCACGATGACGCCGAACGCCGCGGCGCCGACCAGCATCTCCATCAGCAGGATGAAGATCACGACCAGCAGGGCCATGCCCAGCAGGCGCCAGCCCTGGCCGCGTGTCAGGGTCCAGGACTCGAACAGGCGGAACTGAGCGTCGACGAAGGTCATCGGCGCGGCCAGCGACAGGCGCAGCGCCACCCAGATCAGGACCCCCGCCGCGATCGCCGTCGCCGAGCTGGCCACGATGATCGCCGTCGTCTTCGCCTGCTCGCCGCCGCTGACCGCGACCACCGCCGTCAGGACGATGACCAGCAGGGCGACGATGAAGATGACGATCATGGCCAGCACCTGTTCCACGACGAACAGCAGGGTTATCCAAAGCTCGCGGCCGCTGATCCGCAGGAAGGCCCAGGCCGAGGCTTCCGGCGTCAGCACCGCGCGGAAAATCGCGCCGCACAGCACCGCCCGCACGAACGAGGACCACAGCCAGTAGAGGATGTTCAGGGCGGTCATGCTCGACTGCGTCCGCATGAAATCGTCGAACATGGCCGGATCGGTCGCGCCGGTCTTCTGAGTCAGCGCCATCTGGATCAGACGCGCGAACTCCGGGCCAAGCCAGAAGAGGCCGACAAGGGCCGGAACGATCAGTCCCACCACCAGGGCCAGGGCCCAGCCGCCGACGGCCAGGGGATGCCGCACGACCACGCCGAAGCCCGACGTCGCCGCCTCGCCCACCGCAAATCTCGCCATATCCCCTCCCCGGGCTGGCCCACGCGCGAACCCCGCGCCACGAAGCAGTCAGCCTACACGAGGTTTCGCCAAGCGACAGCCGGGGGTATAGGGCGCGCCATGACCACGAATTCGAACTATCAGCCCGTCCACGTCGTCGGCGGGGGCCTCGCCGGTTCCGAAGCCGCCTGGCAGATCGCCCAGAGCGGCGTGCCGGTGATCCTGCACGAGATGCGCAAGGACGACGCCAGCGGCAAAGTCACCACGGACGCTCACCAGACCGACGGCTTGGCCGAGATGGTGTGTTCCAACTCCTTCCGCTCGGACGACTGGCAGTTCAACGCCGTGGGCCTGCTGCACGCCGAGATGCGCAAGCTGGACAGCCTGATCATGTCCTGCGCCGACCAGCACCAGGTGCCGGCCGGCGGCGCCCTGGCCGTCGACCGCGACGGCTTCTCGGCCGAGGTCACCAAGCGCCTGTCGCAGCACCCGCTCGTCACGATCGTCCGCGAGGAGATCGCGGGTCTGCCGCCGGTTGAATGGGACAACGTC
>JAYRLX010000014.1:0-24458 GCA_041905125.1 Caulobacter sp.
GCCCCGCCTGCGCCCCCCCCCCCACCCCCCCCCCCCCCGGAGATTGCCTCGATGTCCACGCGAGAACCCTCGCGCCTGCGCGCACGCCTGCTCGCCGGCACCATGCTCGACCGCCTCGGCCATGTCGGCCGCATCGCGCCCCTCACCATCGCCGCCTTGATGGCCGCCCAGTCGGCCAAGGCCGCCGGTTCCTCCATGCCTTGGGAGGAGCCGCTGCAGAAAATCCTGGAGTCCATCGAGGGGCCCGTCGCCAAGATCATCGCGGTGATCATCATCATCGTGACGGGTCTCACCCTGGCGTTCGGCGAGACGTCCGGCGGCTCGCGCAAGCTGATCCAGATCGTCTTCGGCCTGTCGATCGCCTTCGCCGCCAGCTCCTTCTTCCTGTCGTTCTTCTCGTTCGGCGGCGGAGCGCTGGTCTGATGGCCGGCGATCGCGCGATGGGGTTTGCCGCGCCGGTTCACCGAGCGCTCTGCGAGCCGATGCTTCTGGCCGGCGCACCGCGCGCGATCGCCTTGGTCAACGGCACCTTGGCCGCGGCCCTGGGGGTGGGTCTTCGGCTCTGGATCGTGGGCCTCGCCGTCTGGCTGCTCGGCCATGGGCTGGCCGTCTGGGCCGCCCGTCGCGACCCGCAGATTTTCGACGTCGGTCGCCGGCACGTCCGGCTGCCGGCCTACCTGGAGGTCTAAGCCATGCTCGATCTTCGGGAATACCGACGCCGGTCAGCGCGCCTCGCCGACTTCCTTCCCTGGGCGGCCCTGGTGGCGCCGGGCGTGGTGCTGAACAAGGACGGCTCGTTCCAGCGCACCGCCGAGTTCCGCGGACCCGATCTGGACTCGGCCACCGACGCCGAGGTCGCCGCCGTCGCCGCGCGTCTGAACAGCGCCCTGCGCCGGCTCGGGTCCAGCTGGGCGCTCTTCGTCGAGGCTCGGCGCGATCCGGCCGCGGCCTATCCCGAAAGCGCCTTTCCCGACCCGGTCTCGATGCTGGTCGACGCCGAGCGCAAGGCCGCCTTCGTCGAGAGCGGCGAGCATTTCGAAAGCCGCTTCTACCTGACCCTGGTCTATCTGCCGCCGGCCGAACGCCGTGGCCGTCTGGAGGGGCTGTTCGTCGAAGGCCGGTCGGGGGCGGGTCTCGATTGGCGGGGCGAGCTCTCCGGCTTCATCGACCGTTCCGACCGGCTGCTGGCCCTGCTCGACGGCCTAATGCCGAAGGTCGTCTGGCTCGATGACGGTCAGACGCTGAGCTTCCTGCACGGCGCGATCTCGACAGCGCGCCAGCGTGTGTCGGCGCCTGAGACGCCCATGCAGCTGGACGCGCTCCTGGCCACCGAGCCCTTGGGCGGCGGCCTGGAGCCGCGGCTTGGCCGCGCGCACCTGCGGATCCTGACCCTGACCGGTTTTCCGGCCTCGACGACACCGGGTCTGCTCGAAGAGCTGAACCGCCTTGGCATCGCCTACCGTTGGAGCACCCGGGCGCTGTGCCTGGACAAGACCGACGCCGCCGCGCTGCTGGGCAAGATCCGCCGCCAGTGGTTCGCCAAGCGCAAATCGGTGCTGGTGCTGCTGCGCGAGGCCCTGACCCAGGAGCCGTCGCCGCTCGTCGACAACGATGCGGCCAATAAGGCCGTCGATGCGGATCTCGCATTGCAGGATCTCGGCGGCGACGCAGTCGCCTACGCCTATGTCACCGCGACCCTTGTGGTGTGGGACGAAAATCCAGCGCTGGCCGACGCCAAGCTGGCCCTGGTCGAGAAGGTCATCCAGGCCCGCGACTTCGCCGTGATCCGCGAGAGCGTCAATGCGGTGGAGGCCTGGCTGGGCACGATCCCTGGACACGTCTACGCCAACCTCCGCCAGCCACCGCTCTCGACCCTGAACCTTGCCCACATCGCGCCGATGTCGGCGGTCTGGGCCGGACCCGAGCGCAACGCCCATATGAACGGGCCGCCGCTGCTGTTGGCGCGCACCGCCGGCTCCACGCCTTTTCGCCTGAGCCTGCATGTCGGCGATGTCGGTCACACCCTGGTGGTGGGGCCTACGGGCGCGGGCAAGAGCGTGCTCTTGGCGCTTCTGGCGCTGCAGTTTCGCCGCTACCCGAAGAGCCAGATCTTCGCCTTCGATTTCGGCGCGTCCAGCCGCGCAGCCGCGATCGGGATGGGCGGGGATTTCCACGATCTATCGGGGGAGGACGGAGCCGTGGCGCTCCAGCCTCTCGCGCGGATCGACGAGCCGGACGAGCGCGCCTGGGCCGCCGGCTGGCTGGCCGCCGTGCTGGCTCGCGAAGGCGTGGAAATAACCCCTGCCGTGCGCGAGCACCTCTGGGCGGCGCTGGGGAGTCTCGCCAGCGCACCGGTCGCCGAACGCACCCTGACAGGGCTCGTGGCCCTCCTGGCCAGCCAGCCCCTGAAGGCGGCCCTGGCGCCCTTCGTCCTGGGCGGGCCGTTCGGCCGGCTCCTGGATGGGGCGGGCGAAGCGCTTGGCGGCGCCGACGTCCAAGTGTTCGAGACCGAGGGCCTGGCCAGGAGTGCGGCGGCTCCTGCGGTCCTGACCTATCTCTTCCACCGCATCGGCCGCCGGCTCGATGGCCGTCCGACCCTGATCCTGATCGACGAGGGCTGGCTGGCGCTGGACAACCCGGCCTTCGGCGCCCAGCTGCGCGAGTGGCTCAAGACCCTGCGCAAGAAGAACGCCTCGGTGATCTTCGCCACCCAGTCGCTGGCCGACGTGGTCGATAGTCCCATCGCCGCCTCCATCGTCGAAAGCTGCCCGACCCGGATCTTTCTTCCCAATCCACGGGCCATGGAGCCGCAAGGCGCGGCCGCCTATGCGCGGTTCGGGCTCAACGGACGGCAGATCGAGATCCTCGCCCGGGCCACGCCCACGCGGGACTACTACCTGCAATCGCGGGTCGGCGACCGCCTGTTCGACCTGGGTCTGGGGCCCGTGGCGCTGGCCTTCTGCGCGGCGTCCTCCAAGTCCGATCAGACCGCCATTGGCGCGGTGCTGGCCAGTGTCGGGCGCGCGGGGTTCGCGGCCGCCTGGCTGCGGCTGCGGGGCTTGCCCTGGGCGGCGGATCTCCTGGCTTCGGGGGCGGCGGGCGCTTCCCCTTCCTTCTCGGAGAGCCCGTCATGACCCTTTCCCGACGTCGCCTGGCGGCGGCGATGCTGGCTGCGCCTGTCGCGGCCAGCCTGATGCTGGCGCCGCCCTCGGCGCAGGCCCGGATCGTCGTCTTCGATCCCACCAACTACGCCCAGAACGTGCTGCAGGCTGCGCGCGCCCTGCAGACCATCAACAACCAGATCAGCTCCCTGCAGAATGAAGCGCAGATGCTGCTGGGCCAGGCCAAGACCCTGGCCAGTCTGCCGTACTCGACGCTGGCGACCCTGCAGGCCCAGGTCGACCGGACACGAGAGCTGCTCGGCCAGGCTCAGGCCCTGGCCTATGACGTCGCCTCCATCCAGAAGGCCTTCACCACCAACTATGGCGCAGTCTCGCTGTCGGCCTCCGAAGCGGACCTGACCGCCAGGGCCGATGCGCGCTGGACCACGGCCATGGCCGGCTTTCAGGACGCCCTGAAACTTCAGGCCGGCGTCGTCGAGGGCCTGGGCGCCAGTCGTGATCAGCTAACCGGCCTGGTCGGCGCCAGCCAAGGCGCAGTCGGCGGCCTGCAGGCCGCCCAGGCCGGCAACCAGCTCCTGGCCCTGCAATCGCAGATGCTGGCCGACCTCATCGCGCTGACCGCCGCCCAAGGCCGCGCCCAGGCGCTGGAGGCCGCTGATCAGGCGGCCGCGCGCGCCGACGCCAAGGCCCGGTTCGCAAAGTTCATGGGATCGGGCTCGCAATGAGGTGGGCCATCGGTCTTAGCGCGGCGGCCTGGATCCTGATCGGCGCGGTGGTGGTCACGGTCCGGGGGCGGCACGAGTCGATTCCTTCCGCGCCGGTGAAGATCGCAGCGCCTCGCGACAGATCCGAGCTTGGGCGCTGCCGCGATCTTGGCGAGGCAGCCAAGGACGACGCGGCCTGCCGGGCGGCCTGGGCCGCGGCGCGGGCCCACTTCTTCGGCGAGGCCCGGCCATGAACGACACGGGCGTCATCGATCGCTTCTTCGACACCTACAGCGCCTACATCGACAGCGGCTTTGGCCTGCTGGGCGGGGAGGTCGCCTTCCTGTCGACGACCCTGGTGGCCATCGACGTCACCTTGGCGGCGCTCTTCTGGGCCTGGGCTCACGGCGAGGACGTGCTGGCCAGGCTCGTCAAGAAAACCCTCTATGTCGGCTTCTTCGCCTTTCTGATCGGCAATTTCCACACCCTGACCGGCATCGTGCTGTCGAGTTTCTCGGGCCTTGGCCTCAAGGCTGGCGGTGTGGGGACTTCGGCCGAGGATTTTCTGCGGCCCGGCAAGCTGGCGGCGCTGGGCCTGGAGGCCTGCAAGCCGATCCTGCAGGCGGCCAATGACCTGAGCGGCTTTCCCGGCTTCTTCGAGAACATCGTCCAGATCCTCATCCTGCTGATCGTGGCGCTCTTGGTGATCGTCTCGTTCTTCATCATCGCCGTGCAGATCTTCGTGGTGCTCATCGAGTTCAAGCTCGTCAGCCTCTGCGGCTTCGTCCTCGTGCCCTTCGGCCTCTTTGGGCGCACAGCGTTCCTGGCCGAGAAAGTCCTGGGCAATGTCATGGCCTCGGGCGTCAAGGTCATGGTGCTGGCGGTGGTCGTGGGCATCGGCTCGACCCTGTTTTCGGACTTCACCAGCCAAGCCGCCGGCCAGCCGACCATCGAGCAAGCCCTGGCCATGGCCCTGGCCGCCCTGACTCTTCTTGGCTTGTCGATCTTTGGTCCCGGCATCGCCTCGGGTCTGGTTTCGGGGGCGCCGCAGCTGGGCGCTGGGGCGGCCGTCGGCACGGGCATGGCTGTGGCTGGCATGGCCATGGCCGCGGCGGGCGCGGCCCAGATGGCGGCCGGCGCGGTCTCGGGTCTCTCCGTCGGCGGCTTTGGCGGCGGGGGTGCGGCCGGCGCCGCCGGCGCGGCGGGTGGTCGTCTGCCGCCTCCGGGGGGCGGGTCATTGCCGCCGCCCGATGGCGGCCCCTCCGGACCGCCGCGCCTGCCGCCGCCCGGCGACAGCGGCGGGGCGGCGGGCTTTACCCTGCCGCCCCCCAAGACCAGCAGCGATGACGGGGGCGGCGAGGGCGGTAGCGGTGCGCCGATGGCTCCGATGTGGGCCCAGGCGCTGAAGGACCGCCACGCCCTGGCCCACGGCCTGGAGCTGGCCGCCCATGCCGCCGGTGGCGGCGACCATCACGGCGGTGACGCCACCCCCAGCCTGAAGGAGGACTAGGATGAACCCGTTCAAGGGCGCGGCGCGCTATGGCGCGTCGCCCGAACCTGAAACGCCCTACCAGCGCGCCGGCCAGGCTTGGGACGAGCGCATCGGCTCCGCCCGCGTCCAGGCCGCCAACTGGCGCTTGGCGGCGCTGGGCCTGTTGATGGCCAACACCGCGCTTTGCGGAAGCCTCGCCTGGCTGGCCACGCGCGGCTCGGTGACGCCGTGGGTGGTGGAGGTTGACCATTTGGGCGAGCCGCGCGTCGTGGCGCCGGCCGTCCAGGGCGCCAGGCCGACCGACCCGATGATCGCCTGGACCCTGGCGCGGTTCATCACCGACGTGCGCGCGGTTTCCACCGATCCGGTGGTCATGCGCCAGGCCTGGCTTCGGGCCTACGAGTTCACCGACGCGTCCGGCGCGGCGGCGCTTTCGGACTATGCCCGGCGGGTCGATCCCTTCGCCCAGGTCGGCCGCGCCCAGGTGGTGGTGAGCGTCAGCAGTGTGGTGCGCGCCACGCCCGGTAGCTTCCGTGTCGCCTGGACCGAGCAGCGCTACGCCGAGGGCCAACTGACGGCGACGGAGCGCTGGAGCGCCATCCTGACGGTCAACCTTGTCCCGCCGCGCACGCCCGAGGGGCTGCGGGCTAACCCGTTGGGCGTCTTCGTCTCCGGTATCGCCTGGTCCAAGGAGTTCGGCGCATGACCCGTTCGATCCTAGTGGCTTGTCTGGCGCTGGCCGCGCCGTGCGGCGCCTTGGCCGCACCGTCGGCTCAGCTGCAAGTTCCTGGCGGCGCCAAGCGTTTCGACTTCCGCGAGGCTGCCGTCTATCCGGTGATCGCCACGCCGGGGCGCATCACCGACATCGTGCTCGAGCCCGGCGAGGTGCTGGTCGGATCCGGCCCGGTGGCGGCCGGCGACACCGCCCGCTGGGTGATCGGCGACACGATCAGCGGTCGGGGGCCGTCCCAGCAGGTCCATGTGATGGTCAAGCCGACGGCGGCGGGCCTGGCCACCAACCTGATCATCAACACCGACCGGCGCACCTATCACCTGGAGCTTCGCGCCTCGGCCAGGACCTGGCTTTCGCAGGTCTCCTGGCGGTATGCGGCCACTGTGGAGCCGCCAAGAGTGGAGGCCGCGCGGGGTGTGGCGATCGCCGTCCCGGAGGTGGTCTTGGCGCCCGCGCGGCCGGACCGGCCGCTGAACACCGCCTACAAGATCAGCGGCGGCCATCCGGCCTGGCGGCCCGTCGCCGTTTCGGATGACGGGCAGAGGGTCTTCGTCGACTTTGGCCCGGCGGTGGCGATGGACGACCTGCCACCGCTCTACCGCATCGGTCCCGACGGCAAGACCGCCGAGCTGATCAACTACCGTGTCGAAGGCCGGCGGATCATCGTCGATCGTCTCCTCGACCGGGCCGAACTTCGGCTGGGCGCCAAGCGGCGCAGCCAGGCGGTCCGCATCACCCGCACCACCCCGATCGAGGAGGCCGGCCGATGAGCCAGGACGCCGATCAGGCCGAACAGGCCATCGCCAAGACCCTGCGCCTGCGCGGCGCCCCGCTTCCCGTGGCCAGGGTCTCGCGCCGCGCCCTCGTCATCGTCGGGGCGGTTTTGATCGCCGGCGTCGCCGGAGCCTTGGGCTGGTCGCTGATGGAAAAGCGTAAGGCCGCGCCGGCCGAGCCCAGGCTGACGACCGCGCCGCCGCCCGAGATGGTTACGGCGCTGCCGCGCGGCTATGTCGGCGCGGCGGGCGTGCCGGCGCTGGGGCCGCCGCTGCCGGGCGACTTGGGCCGGCCGATGCTTAGCGCCGCACGAGCCCGCGAGAACGGAGTGGATCCGGCGGGAACGGCGTCTGGGGTGACCGAGCCGGCAGGCGCATCGGCAGTTCCGCAGCCGCAAGCTATCGTCGATCCGGTGATCCAGGCACAGCGCGAGGCGCGTCGCGCCGCGTTCCAGAGCGGGCTGTTCGTCGCCGCCGTGGCCCGTGACGTTGGCGAGGCCGCCCAGGCAGCAGTGATCGCGCAGCCGGCCGGCCAGGGGGGCGGCAAGGCGCCGGACGGCGATCCTCGACTGACGAGCGTCGAGCGCCTGCAGTCGCCGGCCTCGCCCTATGTGCTTCAGGTCGGCGCGGTGATCCCCGCCGCGCTCGTGACGGGCCTGCGCTCAGACGCGCCGGGACTGGCGATCGCCCAAGTCACCCAGGATGTCTTCGATAGCCTCGGCGGCGGCTATCTCCTGATCCCCAAGGGGGCGCGGCTGACGGGCGAATACGACGCGGAGATCAAGTCAGGTCAGAGCCGCCTCAGGGTGGTCTGGACGCGCCTGACCTTGCCGTCCGGCAAATCGATCATCCTGGACAAGTTGCCCGGCGCTGACGAGCAGGGCATGGCTGGCCTGCAGGACGGCGTCGATCGTCACGGCGGGCGCGTTTTGGCCGCGGCGGGTCTTTCGACCTTGCTGGCGATCGGCGCCGAAGCTGGGTCCTCCAGCGATGAATCCGACATCGTGCGGGCCCTGCGCCGTGGTGGTTCGGAGACCGCAAGTTCCGTGGGCCAGCAGATGGTCGGCAAGAGCCTGGACCTTGCTCCGACCCTGACCATCCGTCCCGGCGCGCCGCTGCGGGTGCTGCTGACCCGCGATCTCGTGCTCGAGCCCTATCTCGATGAGAGGAAGACGCCATGAGCGGCGGTAAGCTGAAGCTGGGAGCCCTGGAGGACGACACGCCTGTCAAGCTGACGGTCGACCTGCCCGCTGGCGTCCATCGTGATCTATTGGCCTATGCGGCGATGCTGGCCGCCCAGACCGGCGGCAAGCCGGCGGAGGCGGCCAAGCTGGCCGTCCGGATGCTGGAGCGGTTCATGGCCACGGATCGGGTGTTCGCTCGCGGGCGCAAGGGACGCGCCGACTAGGCCGCCTGTCTGTCCTCGGCGGGCTCCGTCAACGCTTCCATGAGCGCCAGGACCTGACGGCGGCGACCGGTCTGCAGGCCCGCCAGGAGTTCGGCCAGGGCCAGGCCATCAGGCGTGGAGAGCATGGCCTGGACGGCCCGCGTCGCCTCCAATTCGTCGGGCGTGGCCGCGATTCCGGTTTCGGTCGGCGGCAGACCCTCAAAGAACCAGGACGGCCGCGTGCGAAGGAGACTGGCCAGGTTGTAGAGCATCGAGGCGCTGACGCGGTTGGTCCCACGCTCGTACTTCTGGACCTGCTGGAAGGTCAGGCCCAGGCCGAAGGCGACTTTGGCCTGGCTGATCTTCAGCAGCTTGCGACGCAGTCGAATACGAGCGCCGACATGCTGGTCGACAGGGTGGGGCGGGGTCTTCGACGACAAGGTTTCTCTCCAGCAGTTGCGCATTTGCGGAGAGACACTTCAGCGGCATGGGCTTGGTAGTTGGGGTCTAGATTTTGCCCGGCAAAGTTTGGCGGCTCAGCTTTCGTCGGCGCTGTTGACGGGCTTGATTTCGCGACCCGGCTGTTGGCTGTGCCGACCAGGCGCGACGGCGCCTTGGGGGGGGCAAGCGCGCCTTCCATTGATCGCGTCGACCCCGCACTCAAACGGTGGCGGGCAGAACATAGTCCTCCATGCGCTGGCGGATCAGCTTCTTGTCGATCTTGCCGGTGGCCCCTAGCGGGATCTCGTCGACGAAGACCACGTCGTCGGGCATCCACCACTTGGCGATCTTGCCCTGCAAGAAATCGAGGAACTCCTCCTTGGCGGCGCTCTCGCCGTCCTTCAGCTTGACCAGCAGGATCGGCCGCTCGTCCCACTTGGGGTGGGGCACGCCGATCACCGCCGTCATCGCCGCCTTGGGATGACCCAGGGCGATGTTCTCGATGTCGATCGTGCTGATCCACTCGCCGCCCGACTTGACCACGTCCTTGGCCCGGTCGGTGATCTGCATGAAGCCGTGGTCGTCGATCGTGGCCACGTCCCCGGTGTCGAAGAAGCCCTCGTCGTCGAGGATCTCGCCGCCCGCGCCCTGGAAATATTCGGCGGCGATGATCGGGCCCCGGATCTTCAGGTGACCAAAGCTCTTGCCGTCATGCGACAGGCGCTGACCGGCGTCGTTGGTCAGCTTCAGCTCCACGCCCAGCGGCGGGCGCCCCTGTTTGAGGCGGTAGGGCATCTGCTGGTCATAGGGCAGCTTGGCCAGGTCGTCGGTCATCACCGACAGCGTGCCCACCGGCGAGGTCTCGGTCATGCCCCAGGCGTGGATCACCTCGACATCGTAGTCGTCCTGGAAGGCTCGGATGATGTGCTCGGGGCAGGCGGCCCCGCCGATCACCACCTTCTTGAGCGCCGGCAGCTTGGCGCCGGTCTCGCGCAGGTGCTGCAGCAGCATCTGCCAGACGGTGGGCACGGCGGCCGAGAAGGTGACCCCTTCGGTGTCGAGCAGCTCGAAGGTCGAGGCGCCGTCCATCTTGGCGCCCGGCATCACCATCTTGGCGCCGGTCCCAGGGGCCGAGAACGCCACGCCCCAGGCGTTGGCATGGAACATCGGCACCACCGGCAGGATCACGTCGCGCTGCGACAGGCCCATCACGTCGGGCTGCAGGGTGATCAGGGTGTGCAGGAAGTTGGAACGATGCGAGTACAGCACCCCCTTCGGATCGCCCGTCGTGCCCGAAGTGTAGCAAAGGCCCGCCGCCGTGGTCTCGTCGAAGCCGCCCCAGGCGCAATCGGCGCCGTGCTGTTCCACCAGGTCCTCGTAGCAGAGCAGCCCCTTGAAGTGCGGGGCCTGGCTCGACAGCGGCAACTCGGCCGGCATGTGGGCGCGGTCGGTAAGGACGATGACGTGCTCGACGAGCGGCAGACGGGGCAGGATGGCCTGCAGGATCGGCAAGAAGGTCAGGTCAGTGAAGATCAACCGATCGCCACCGTGATTGGCGATCCAGGCGATCTGCTCGGGGAACAGGCGCGGGTTCAGGGTGTGACAGACCGCCCCGATACCCATGATGCCGTACCAGGCCTCCATGTGCCGGGCCGTATTCCAGCCCAGAGTGCCGACCCGGTCGCCCGGCTTGATCCCCAGGGCCAAAAGGGCGTTGGAGACGCGCTTGGCTCGCTCGTGGATCTGGGCGTAGGTCGTGCGCACGATCGGCCCCTCGACCGAGCGCGTGACCACTTCGCGCCCACCATGCCATCTGGCGGCGTGGTCGATGATCTTGTCGAGGGTGAGCGCCCCAGACTGCATCAGGCCCTTCATGGTCATGTCGCATCCCTATGGTAAGTTATCGATGTTTACTTGTAGGTGGTCCGGAGCGATCTCTAAGGCAACGATCGCGCCCAGGCAGGGCAATCAAGCTTTAGGCGGGTCGCCGCTTGCGACCGCCGCGGCGACAGATCGCAGGCTGGGCGGCGCAGTTGGCGATCACGCGGTGAGGGCAGGCTGATCGTTCATGCCCAGGCGCGCGGCCCCGATAAG
This sequence comes from Caulobacter sp., assembly GCA_041905125.1. Classification (GTDB taxonomy): domain Bacteria; phylum Pseudomonadota; class Alphaproteobacteria; order Caulobacterales; family Caulobacteraceae; genus Caulobacter. Next base: position 10,747 of record JAYRLX010000014.1, read on the forward strand.
CGCGTTGTCGGCATAGAAGCGCGCCAGGGCCGGCGTAGCCTCGAGCTGAAAACGGGCGGCGGCTTTCAGGTCGTCTCCGACAGGCCCAAGCGCCTCGGCCGCCAGCAGGTTGGCCGCGGCCCAAGCCAGGCCGCAAACGATCGCCAGCTGCAAATAAGCCGTCGCGCCCGCTTCGGCGTTGATGCGGCTTTCGGCCTTCAGGGCCACCGAGATCCGCTCCAATAGGTCGAGCGCGCCTGTGAGATGGACCGCCACGCCATCGTTACAGCGCTCGACCGTCTCGCGCCCGTGACCAAGAAAAGCCGTCAAGCCCTGGCCATCATTGATCCGAACGCGCCGGTGCAAGAGATCCTGCGCCTGCATCCCCGTCGTGCCCTCGAAAATCGAATGGATGCGCGCGTCCCGCAGGGCTTGCTCGACGGGCCACTCGGTCGTGTAGCCCGCGCCGCCAAGCACCTGCAGGCCCAGGCTCGAAACCTCGAACCCCGCATCGGCTCCCGCGGTCTTCACGATCGGCAAGAGCCATTGCGCCAAGGCGGCCGCGTCGTCGCGCGTCGTCGCGTCCTGGCTATGGGCGGCGATGTCGATGTGGTTTGCGAGCGCGAACATCAAGCCCCGGACGCATTCGGTCCGGGCCCGCATTTCGAGCAGCATACGCCTGACATCGGGATGATCGGCGATAACGACGGGGGCGCCGACGGGGCCGCCCTGCCGACGCTCCTGGGCGTAGGCCCAGGCGGTGTCGGTGGCGCCGCTGGCAAGCCCCAAGCCGCCCGCGCCGACCGACAAGCGCATATTGGCGATCATGACAAACATCTGCGAAAGGCCCCGACCTTCCTTGCCCAGAAGAACCGCGCGCGCCTGTTCGAAGCCCAGGGCGCAGGTCGGCGACCCCTTGAGGCCCAGCTTGTGCTCGATCCGCCGTGTGATCACGCCATTGCGCGTCTGGCCGTCTTCCCGGGTGCTCGCGACGAGGAACAGGCTAAGTCCCGCGCTGCCTGGCGGCTGACCTGGGGTGCGGGCCAGAACGCAGTGGCCGATCGTCGGCGACAGGTCGTGATCACCATAGCTGATCCAGATCTTCTCACCCGTCACGCGCCAGACCCCGTCGCCATCAAGCTCGGCGCTCGTGCGGATCGCGCCCAGGTCCGATCCCGCCTCGGGCTCCGACAAGCAGATGGTCGCGCCCCACTCGCCAATGGCCAGCCTAGGCAGCCATTCATCCTTGACGGTTTGAGACCCCCAGGCCTCGATCAGCCGGCTGGCCGACAGCAGGGGGACCGTCAGCATCAGGGCGGTGCAGCTGCGGTCGAATAGAGCCTGAACGGCCGCCCAAACCGCCATGGGGGCCGGTTGGCCGCCATAGGCGGCGGGGTGGCTCAGCGCTGTCCATCCTGCTTCTCTGAGCAGCTCCCAGGCTTCCTTATGTCCGGGCGCGGTCACGACCCTGCCGTCGACAATCTGGCAGCCAAACCGGTCCATCGCGCCATTGAGGGGCTCTAGCACCTCGGTGGCGAACCGAGCGGCTTCGGTGATGATCATCGGGGCCATGTCCGAGCCCGCCGCCAGCTCATCCGTCAGCGTGGTGACCGTCCTCCACCCTGGCGCGGCTTGGAGCTGCGCGACGATGACGTCGGTGTCGGCGGGTGGAAACGGCGTTCGCATAGACAAGGTCAGTCCTGGGTCTTTGCCGCGGAGCGACGGCTGCGCGGCGCGACTTCGCGCCGGCTTCTTGGGGCTCGACACTATGTCTAGCATACCATATGTCAATCATTGTATTGTGAGGCTCGATCCTCACGCTAGGCCCGCGCTCCAGCCGGCGAGTTGGCGCGGTCGGCCTGTAGTTTTCCGGGGAGAGACGCGTGTTCGACGCCAAATTCGTGCTGAATTTTTCCTGTGACGACCGTCCCGGGATCGTCGCGGCGGTCGCTCAGTCGTTGGCTGCAAACGGCGGCAACATCATCGAGGCCGAGCAGTTCGAAGACCAGGCGACCAGCCGCTTTTTCATGCGGGTGCAGTTCGGGTTCGCCACCTCCGCCCAGGCCGAGCTTTGGCAGAGCGCATTTACGCAAACGGCGACCGAACTGGGCCTGAACTACCGTGTTCGCCCCGCAGGCCAGCGCCTCAAGATCCTCATCCTCGTGAGCAAGTTCGACCACTGTCTGGCCGATCTTCTGTACCGCTGGCGAATTGGCGAGCTGGCCGTCGATATCGTCGGAGTCGTTTCAAATCACCCGCGAGAAACCTACGCCCACCTCGACCTGAAGGATCTGCCGTTCCACTATCTCCCGCTCTCCCCGGGCGGCAAAGCGGCCCAGGAAGCTCAAATCCAGCATATCTTCGACGCCAGCGGCGCGGAATTGGCCGTGCTCGCCCGGTACATGCAGATCCTGTCGGACGAGCTTTCTCGTCACCTGTCGGGTCGCTGCATCAACATTCACCACTCGTTCCTGCCGGGCTTCAAGGGCGCTAAGCCCTATCACCAAGCCCACGCGCGCGGGGTCAAGCTGATCGGCGCCACGGCCCACTTCGTCACGGCGGACCTCGATGAGGGGCCGATCATCGAGCAGGAAGTCGAGCGGATCGACCATCGCGATACGCCCGAGGATCTGGTGCGCAAGGGGCGGGATATCGAGCGCCGCGTCCTGGCCAAAGCCGTCCGCGCCTTCGCCGAGGATCGCATCCTCCTGAACGGCGCCACCACAGTGGTCTTCAGCCGCTGAGCCTGACCCCCGTCACCTTTTAACTCGGAGCACTTCGTTGAGCCGCAGCCCGTTCTTGGACCTCAAAGGTCTGCCCTACTATTCCGAGCCTATGACCCATCTGACGCTGCACAATCGCGTCTTTGCCTGGGAGTTCAACGGCTGGAAGGCAGAAAGTCTCTCCTGGAAGGAGGGCTGCTACATCCACGGCGGCCTGTCCGACATGCAGTTCAATTTCACCGGGCCGGACGTCATCCCCTTCTTCGAGTCGATCTGCACCAACTCCTTCGCCAAGTTCCCAGTCGGAGCCATGAAGCACGTGGTGATGTGCATCGACAGCGGTGAGATCGCCACCCATGGGATCCTCCAGCGCAGTGGCGAACAGGAACTGCAGTGGTTCGCCGGAGGCGACTGGCCGATCCACATGCTCAAGAAGACGCAGTACGACGTCAAATGGGAATACTACCCGGCGTACCTCTTCCAGGTCGCTGGACCGACCTCGCTCGCCACGCTTGAGCGCGCGACTGGAGAGAGTCTGGCTGACATCAAGTTCTTTCGATATCGCAACGCTGTCATCAACGGAAAGACCGTTGAGATCGCGCGACTGGGCATGTCCGGAAATCTCGCCTACGAGATCCGCGGACCGCTTGCCGATGGCCCCGAGATCTATGACGCGGTCTATCAGGCCGGAAAGGAACTGGGCTGCCAAAGGCTCGGCTGGCGGACCTATTTGGTCAACCATGTCGAGGGTGGCTTTCCGCAGCAGACCTGGACCTTCTCGGACGCCATTCCGGAAGACCCGACCTATCAGGGCCATGTGAAACGAGCCGTGCGCAACTGGTCGGGGAGTGTCGATCCGGCCGACCGCAAAGCCCGTTATCGCTCACCGTTCGAAGTGAATTGGGACTCCGCGGTGCGCTTTGACCATGACTTCGTCGGCCGGGCCGCGCTGGAGCGCGAAGCCGCGGCCCCGAGGCGCAAGACCGTCACCCTGCGCTGGAACGCAGAAGATGTCACCGACGTCTACGCCTCACTTCTGCGCCCGGGGGAAGAGTACAAAACCATGGATCTACCAACCACGCCGACCTTCAAGGAAGGTTTCGTGGCTCATGCCGATCATATCTTCAAGGACGGTCGGAGCATCGGTGTCTCGTCGGGGACGATCTATAGCTACCATTTCCGTCAAGTGCTTTCGATGGGCTGCATCGATATCGACCAGGCTGAAATCGGCAACACCGTGGTCGTTCACTGGGGCGACTACGGCGGGCGGATCAAGGAGGTGCGCGCGACCGTGGAGGCGTTTCCTTATTTTACCGACGATCGAAACAACAAGGTCGAGGCCGAGAAGGTCGGGACCATCACGAAAAAGGACGCCTAGAGCGCGCCTTGGGCCAGTGCGTGGTCGATGGAACATCGCGCTCGGCGAGAAGCGGGGCGGCGGGCGAGGGGGGGAGACCCCCTCTATCGTCCTGGTGAGATCCACATTGAGGGGGAGGCGATAGATGGCGTCCATTATCGACGGCGTAGCGATGGCCCAAGCCCTGTCGGAGACCGTGGCCGTTCAGGCCGCCGCCTTTCTTGCGCAAACCGGTGTGTCGCCGACCCTGGCCGTCGTGTTGGTCGGTCATGATCCCGCCAGCGAGGTCTATGTCCGGCGAAAGCTGGCGGCGACGCGTAATGCGCGAATGGGATCGGTTGAGCATCGGCTCGACGCGGGGGTGTCGCAGGACGCGCTCGTTGCCCTGATCGACGCGCTCAACGCAGACCCAAAGGTGCATGGGATCCTGATCCAGTTGCCCTTGCCGCCTCATATCAACGCCATAGCCGTGCTGGACCGCATTCATCCGGAGAAGGATGTCGATGGCTTCCATCCCGTGAACGTTGGTCGGTTGTCGATCGGCGCCGAAGGCCTCTTGCCGTGTACGCCCCAGGGCTGCCTGCTGTTGCTCGACAGCGTGATCGAGGATTTTCGGGGTCTTCAAGCCGTCGTCATCGGAAAGTCCAACATTGTCGGCAAGCCCATCGCGCTTTTGTTGCTTGAACGAGAATGCACCGTGACGGTCACCCATATCCTCACGCGCAATCTCGGCGAAATCGTACGGTCGGCTGATATCGTGGTGGCGGCGGCCGGTAGCCCGGGCCTAGTCCGGGGCGATTGGGTCAAGCCTGGCGCCGTCGTCATCGACGTCGGGATCAATCGCGTTCTGCGTGAGGATGGCAGCTCGGCGCTGGTCGGCGATGTGGCGGCCCACGAGATGGGCCATGTGCGCGCCCTGACACCCGTCCCCGGTGGGGTCGGTCCGATGACGGTGGCTTGCCTTTTGGCCAACACGGTGCGGGCGGCGCAAAGGGCCAGCCCGGCATGAATTGAAGCTAGCAAGGCTGGAACCCGTGGCCGGCCTGCTGCTATCGACAGCGGGTCGCCTGCGAATGGCACATATGCCAGAGGACTTTGAGCGTGCTTGGACCTTCCCAGAAATCACCGGACCCGCGGGATCTGGGATCCATCCGCGAATTGCCGGGTGTGAGATTCAGCTTCGCCAGCTCGGCATACCTGTCGCGTTACGCCGATCTTCTTGAGCCGATTGGCCTGACGCCCGGGCGGATGGTGGCGCTGTCCCACCTTCAAGACCATCCTGGATGTGAGCAAAAGGCGCTCGCTTTGCACCTGGGCGTCAATGAAGCCTCGGTGATGTCGCTCCTGAATAGACTGGAGGGCGTGGGTCTGATCGAGCGCCGGCAAGGGCGCAACAAGAGATCTAACGCAATATTCCTCACGCCGTTGGGCGTTGAGCGCTTCAACGAGGCGCTGAATATCGAAGCTGATCTGGCAAAAGCGGTTTTTGGATGGATGGAGCCCGATGAGCTCGTCCGGTTTGTCGAAACCATGGACAAGATCTGGACTCTCGCCCGCAACGCCTGATGTCTCGCCCTCAAGACGGCCCAGGCCCGAGGCTAGCGCTGAGCGGGGCGCCGGAGCCGTCGAGATGGCCAGATGGTTGGGGGATGTTGCGCGAGCGCGCCCAAATTGGCTCAAGGACAATCCAACGAGGCGCTATGTTTTCTGGGGCGCCAGCACGGCCTGAGCGCCGCCGCGGTGCTGCGTCTCCTAGAAACGCCAAGCTCGTCGCAATCGCCATGCCAGGGGCGGCCCAGGTCTAACAACGACAAATAGCCACCCTCCAAGCGATGAGTGTCGCTACTCAAATACTACGTTGACCATACCATATGGATATCATAGCAATTTGATCGAGGACGGCACGCTCTTTGGGAGGGGCGGCGATCAAGTCCGAGCCTGATCGCCCGGCGTCTCAACGCATGATCGACGCCGGTTCTCAATACGCGCGTCGACGTCCGCGGTCGCGGCGCGTCCCGCCACCTAGGTGGCTCTTAACACTGTATATTGACGATACTGTTTGCCAAGCATACGAATTGCTCAACAACAAGCGCGCCAGGGAGCGAAGCGTGGAAGAGATCGAGGCGTTCGGCGCCCTAGGCGAACGCCTGGGCCTCCAGCTCCACTATGCCGACGTCCGCGCCATGGCGGCCCTGGCCGAGCGCCTGGCCCCGCTGGGCGTGACGCCGGCCCGGGCCACGGCCGTCGTCTACATCGCCCTGCACGAAGGCTGCGACCAGATCACCCTGGGCCGCGCGCTCGGGGTCAATCGGGCCAGCACCATGAAGGCGGTCGATGAGCTGGAAGCGCTGGGCGTGCTCCAGCGCCGGCCCGGCCGCGACCGCCGCACCAACGCCCTGAACCTGACGCCCGCCGGCGCCGCCCTGCGCCACCAGGTCGAGGCCGTGACCCGCGAGCACGACATCGCCGCTTTCGCGCCGCTGACCTCCGCCGAACGGGCCGAGCTAAGCCGTTTGCTGGGCAAGCTGCGGCTCAATGACGACGGCGTTCAGGGCGACGTCGTCCCGCTTAGCGTTTCGAAGAAGGGATGATCATGAGCAAGACGTTCGAACGCCGCGATCCGGTGACGGGTGCGGTGGCCAGCACCTCCCTAGCCATGACCGTGGCCGACGCACAGGCCGCCGCCGACGCCGCCCAGGCCGCCTTCGCCAGCTGGAGCGCCCTGGGCCCCAACGCCCGCCGGGCCTTCCTGTCCAAGGCCGCCGACGTCCTGGAGGCCAAGGCTGCCGCCTTTGTCGACGCGATGATGGGCGAGATCGGCGCCACCGAGGGCTGGGCGCGGTTCAACCTCATGCTGGCGGTTGGCATCGTCCGCGAGGCGGCCGCGCTCACCACCCAGGTCGCCGGCGAGGTGATCCCCTCCGACAAGCCCGGCTGCATCGCCATGGCCGTGCGCGAACCGGCCGGCGTGGTGCTGGGCGTGGCCCCCTGGAACGCTCCGATCATCCTGGGCGTACGGGCCATCGCCACACCCCTGGCCTGCGGCAACACCGTGGTGCTGAAGGCCTCGGAGACCTGCCCACGCACCCACAGCCTGATTATCGAGGCCTTCGCCGAGGCCGGTCTGCCGCCGGGCGTGGTCAATGTGGTGACCAACGCGCCGGCCGACGCCGGCGAGATCGTCGGCGCCCTGATCGACCACCCGGCCGTCCGTCGCGTCAACTTCACCGGCTCGACCGCCGTGGGCAAGATCATCGCCAAGCGCTGCGCCGAGCACCTGAAGCCCGCGCTGCTGGAGCTGGGCGGCAAGGCCCCGCTGATCGTGCTGGACGACGCCGACCTGGACGAGGCGGTCAAGGCCGCCGCCTTCGGGGCCTTCATGAACCAGGGCCAGATCTGCATGTCGACCGAGCGGATCATCGTGCTTGACGCGGTGGCCGACGCCTTCGTCGACAAGTTCAAGGCCAAGGTCGGGGCGCTGGCCGTCGGCGACCCGCGCGCCGGCAAGACGCCCCTGGGTGCGGTGGTCGACCTCAAGACCGTCGCCCATGTTCAGGGGCTGGTGGCCGACGCGGTCGCCGCCGGCGCGGTCCAGGTTAACGGCGGCGCGGCCGACGGGGTGCTGATGCCGGCCACCGTGGTCGACAAGGTCACGCCCGACATGAAGCTGTTCCGCGAGGAAAGCTTCGGCCCGGTGGTCGGGATCACCCGCGCCCGCGACGAAGCCGACGCCATCGCGCTGGCCAACGACACCGAGTACGGCCTGTCGGCGGCTGTCTTCACGCGCGACACCGCCCGCGGCCTTCGCGTGGCCCGCCAGATCAAGTCAGGCATCTGCCACGTCAACGGCCCGACCGTGCACGACGAGGCCCAGATGCCGTTCGGCGGGGTCAAGGCCAGCGGCTATGGCCGGTTCGGCGGCAAGGCCGGGATCGAGGCCTTCACCGACCTGCGCTGGATCACCATCGAGACCCAGCCTGGACACTTCCCGATCTGACGCGCTGCGCGTCGTCTCTCACACTCAGATTTACAAGGACCGCCGATGACCGAGATCAACGACACCGCCACCTTCACGGTCGAGGACCGCATCGCCTGGGTGAAGTTCAATCGCCCCGAAAAGCGCAACTGCATGAGCCCGACCCTGAACCGTCGGATGATGGAGGTGCTGGACGAGCTGGAATACCGCGACGACGTCGGGGTGGTGGTGCTGACCGGCGAGGGCTCGGCCTGGTCGGCGGGCATGGACCTGAAGGAGTATTTCCGCGAGAACGAGGCGCGCGGTCTGGGCGCGGTGCGCCAGGCCCAGCGGGAGTCCTACGGCTGGTGGCGGCGCCTGCGCTGGTACAACAAGCCCACCATCGCCATGGTCAACGGTTGGTGCTTCGGCGGCGGCTATGGCCCGCTCTATTCCTGCGACCTGGCGATCGCCGCCGACGAGGCCCAGTTCGCCCTGTCGGAGATCAATTGGGGCATCCTGCCGGGCGGCGGCGCCACCAAGGTCGTGGTCGAGCTGATGCCGATGCGCGATGCGATGTACCACGCCCTGACCGGCGAACTGATCGATGGCCAGAAGGCCGCCCAATGGCGCCTCGTCAACGAAAGCGTGCCGCTGGCCCAACTTGAAGCACGGGTCCGAGAGTTGGCCGGGGTGCTTCTGAAGAAGAACCCGGTGGCGCTGAAGGCCACCAAGGACGCCGTGCGCCGGGTCAAGGAGATGACCTACGACAACGCCGAGGACTATCTGGTCCGGGCCCAGGAGGCGGCCAACTCCTTCGACAACGAAGGTCGCAAGGAAGGCATCAAGCAGTTCATCGACGACAAGACCTACAAGCCCGGCCTGGGCGCCTACGACAAGGACCGGGCGCTTGGTTGATGCGCGGATCGGTCGACTATATCGCGCTGCAGGCGCGGCTTTATCCGGATCATCTGGCCGCCATCAATCTGGTTAGCGACCAGCGCTGGAGTTTCGCGCAACTGGACCGGGACGTGGGTGCTTGCGCCCGCGTCTTGCGTGGGCTGAGCCTGGCCGAGGGGGCTCGGGTCGCCGCGGTCGCCAAGAACCATGTTCTGCTGCTGATCCTGCATGCGGCCTGCGCGCGCCTGGGCCTGATCTTCACGCCGCTCAACTGGCGCCTGTCGCGCGACGAGCTGGCCGTCATCCTCGCCGACGCCGACCCGGCCTTGCTCGTCCAGGACGACGCCGAGGAGCGCGGCTTGCCGACCATGGCGTTGTCGGCGCTGGGCGCGGCCATCGTAGCCAACGAACCGCTGACGACGCGACCCTATGATCACGATCGGCCTTCGCTGATCCTGTTCAGCTCAGGTACGACCGGACGGCCCAAGGGCGTGGTGTTGACCGAAAACAATCTGATCGAGACGGCCATCAACGCCGGCGTCATGGCCAGGATCGACAGCTCAAGCCGCGTGCTCAACGAGTCGCCGCATTTCCACGTCATGGGCCTGATCTCCAATGTCAGACCCTATTGGATGCAGGGCGGGGCGGTCTTGGTTTCAGACGTCTTCGAGCCAGGCCGCACCATCGCCAGGTTCGCCGATCCGGGCCTGGCCATCACTCACTATTTCTGCGTCCCGACCATGGCCGCGCTAATCCGCCAGCATCCCGACTTCTCGGTCGACAAGCTTTCGGGTCTGTTGGGCGTGTTCTCGGGCGGCGCCCCCAGCGCGCCGGACGTTGTGCGCCGCTGGCTCGCCGACGGCATCCCGCTGGTCAACGGCTATGGCATGACCGAGACCGGGTTTATGACCGGCATGCCGGCGGACATCGCGCGGATTGACGCCCGGCCTGCCTCTGTGGGGTTGAACACGCCGCGGATGGAGCTTCGCATCGCCGACGAACAGGACCGGCCGCTACCGCACGGCCGCTTCGGCGAGGTTCAGGTGCGCGGACCCAATGTCGCCAGCGGGTACTGGCGGCGGCCGGAAGAGGCGGCCAAGTCCTTTAGCGCCGACGGCTGGCTGCGCACGGGCGATATCGGTTTCGTCGACGCCGAGGGGTTTCTGACCCTCGTCGATCGCAAGAAGGACATGTACATTTCCGGCGGCGAGAACGTCTATCCGGCCGAGATCGAGGCGGAGGTCATCGGTTTCGAAGGCGTCACCGAGTGCGCCGTCATCGGCGTCGAGCACGCCAAGTGGGGCGAGGTCGGGGTGCTGTTCGTGGTCGGCGACGTCGATTTGGGGGCGCTGCAAGCGCGCCTGGCCGCGCGCTTAGCCCGCTACAAGCTGCCCCACGCCGTCACGGTTCTGAACGCCCTGCCGCGGAACGGCGTGGGCAAGGTCGACAAGATCGCGCTGCGAAGCCTCCCTGGCGCAACCATGTGACGTCGATGGAGTGGCCGGCCCTTGTGCGCCAAACGGACGTCGGTCGTTCGACCGACGTCCGAACCGGCGCCGAGGCCGCCCTTAGGCGGCGTCGGCGGTGGCGATGGCCGCGCCAGGCGGCGCGATCTTCGAGACCGAGAACCCATACGGGAACCTGATCGCGTCGATGGCGGTCACCGGCTGGCTGTAGGTGAACTTCGCCAGATTGCCCGGCACCAGCATCTGGGTGGCTACCGCCGCCTCGAAGGCGTCGCGGCTGCGAGCGCGGTACATGCGCTTTTCGGTCAGGTAGGCCGGATCGTCGGGCACGAGCACGCTGCGGCCTTCGACATACACATCCTCGACGGTGTTTTCGCCGTCGCTCGACAGGGTGATGTCGATGGACACGCCGTGGGCCTTACCGGGCAGCAGGAAATAGCGATCCGCATCGGGGGCCAGGCACCCGGCGACGAAATCAAAGCTGCTCTTCAGCTCGGGGAAGGCCTGGAGGCTGAACACGTCTTTGAACAGGCGGGCCTTGGGGGTGGCGCGGCGTTCGCCGTGCGGATCAAAGAAGATCTCGAACAGCATCCCGTCGGCCACGGCCTTGCGCTTCTCCTCGGTGACCCCGCTCATCTTGGACATGAAGTTGTTCAAGAAGGCGTAGGCGGTGTTCGCGCTGCCGTCGGCCGCCTGCAGGATGTTACGCCCGAGCACGAACAGGCTGTCGTTGGACGCCTTGTTCAGCACCGCGGCGGTCAAGCCCTCGAACGCCATGTTCTGCGTGTTCCAGGTCAGCACCTTCAGCTTCTTGATGGCCGCGTGGACCGGATCGCTTTCGTCCAGGACGAAGGTTCGGTCCTTGATCGCGCTGCCGCCGTAGTCGGTGATGCGCGAGGCCACGCTGAGGTTGAAGTAGAACTCGCCCGACAAGGAGGTGTGCTCCCAGGAAACCTGCTTGCCGCCCGTCGTCGCGCTGAGCGTGTTTCGAACGCGCTTGAACATCGCCTCGACGGTCACGTCCGGCGTGTCGATGTGCTGAAGCAGGGCGGCGGTATAGGCGCCGTTGCGGCCCGTTCCATCGCTGGCGACCTCTCCGGGGGAGGTCGAGTAGGCGATCAGCGTCCCCTTCGGCGCGTAGACCGGCGCCATGCCTCGCAGGCTGCCACGCCAGCGACGCTCCCACGGATTGTTGCGGCAGGCGTCCAGGATGATGATGTTGGTGGAACTGTTGGCCTTGTCCATCGAGGTGATCACCTTGTTCAGCGGCAGGCTGCTGTACTTGGCGTCGGTCTCGTCGTCGGTCTTGGTGTCCAGGGCGATGAGATAGTTCTCGCCCTCGATCTGGACGCCGTGGCCCGCGAAGAAGAACAGAGCGATATCGCCGTCCTTTGATGCGGCCTGGAAGGCCTTGAGGGCCTTGTCCATGGCTGCCGCGGAGGCGTCGGTGACCGTGGTCACGTCAAAGCCGCTGGCGATCAGTTTCGCCGAAAGGTCGTTGGCGTCGTTGGTCGGGTTCTTCAGGGCGCCCGGGGCGGGATAGGCGCCGTTGCCGATGATGAGCGCGGTCAGTCGCTTCATGTTAGCGGTCCCCCATCAGGGAGAAGGCCTGGGCCGCTCGGGCTTGCGCGGGGGTGGTCCAGCGCGGGTCAGTCGGGAGTTGTTGTGCAATATTCATAGAGGAAGTTCCTTGGTTCGATGTTGCAATCTCCTGTCGCTAAGGGTGGAAGATGGGTTTTCGTAAGGGCACATCGCCAACTTACATCCCTATCTTATGTCTAATTCAAGTATTTGTCAAGCAAAAAGGTGCGGGAGGCGGTTGACACGCTCGTCGATCCGGTGCGGGGCGACCTAGGCGATTGCCAAGGTGAACAGCCGCGCACGGTGCTGGGACACCGAGCGTCACGCGCTTGGCTGGTCGCGCCGAAGGGCCCGGTCAGGAGGGCAGGGGCGGCGGGGATTACATGCCGCGCCTGTGGCCCCAGCTGCTCATCTTGTCGTGGCGGGTGACGCGCCAGGTCTCTTCCTCGACCTCGATGGCGCCGTGGCCGTACTCGACCTCGAAACCAGACGGCGTGCGGGCGTAGAACGAGACCATCTGGTCGTTGGTGTGGCGGCCCAGGCCCTGGGCCAGCGGGATCTTGGCCCGCTCGACGCGGTCGAGCGCGAACCCGACCTCGTCCAGCGTGCGCGTCTGGACCATGAAATGGTGCATGCGCTTGGGCGCGGGGAAGGGCAGGGGAGCCAGGGCCACGGTGTGGTGGCGCCGGTTGCAATGGAAGAACTCCAGGTCGATGGCCAGGTCCGGCGTCAGGCTCATGCGGATGATGTCCGACAGCCGAAAGCCGAGGATCTCGCAGTAGAACCGGCGCGCGGCGACGACATCGGCGGTGGTCAGGACGATGTGGCCAAGGCCCTGGGCGCCGGTGACAAAGCCGCTGACCCCGGTCGGCGAGACGAACGGCCGTTCGGTCCGCAACGTGGGGCCGTAATAGAGTTCGACCGGCAGGCCGTCGGGGTCCTCGCAGGCGATCAGGCCGGTGACCCCGCGCTCGGCCAGGCGTTCGGGCGCGCCGTGCTGGAAGGCGATCCCGGCCGCCTCGAGCGCCTGGGCCAGGGCCTCCAGGTCAGCCGCGTCGGCGACCTCGAACCCGGCATAGGCGATGTCGTCCTTGGGGCCTTGGACCACGGCCATCCGCCAGGCTTGGTCGTCGATCCGAAAGCGCAGCTCGCCCTCGGGCCCTTCGACCGGCATCATGCCCAACACCTCCGCGCCGAACGCGCGCCAGGCCTCGAGGCTGGAGACCTCGAAACCGACATATCCCAGGCTCTGGACGCTCATGGCTCTATAACTCCGGTGGACGAGGACGGTGCTGGCCGATGGGCCCGTCAAGGCGTGCTGCCGCCGTTAGCGACGATCAGCTGGCCGGTGATCCAGCGCGCGGCGTCCGAGGCCAGGAAGCCGACGACGTCGGCGATATCCTCGGGCCGGCCCAGGCGGCCAAGGCTTGTCTGGGCGCGGGCGTGGGCCTTCATCGCCTCGGGCATGGCCGCGGTCATGTCGGTCTCGGTGACGCCGGGCAACACCACGTTGACGGTGATCCCGCGCGCGCCGACCTCCTTGGACAGCGAGCGCGAGAACTGCTCGATGGCGGCCTTGGAGCCGGCGTAGAGGGCCGCGTTCGCCGCCCACCCCCGGGTCAGGCCCGTCGACAGGGTGATGATGCGGCCCTGGTCGGCCAGCTTGGCGGCGGCGGCCTGCAACAGGAAGAAGACGCCCTTGGTGACGGCGAAAAGCTGGTCGAACTGGGCCTCGGTGGCGGCGGCGAACG
>JAYRLX010000368.1:0-4125 GCA_041905125.1 Caulobacter sp.
GATCGAGGCGCCACGCCGGATGTTCGCGGCGGCCGACATGACCTTCGCCGGCGCCCTCCTGCCCGGCCGGGAGACCGAACTCGTCGAGACGATCGCCAAGGTGGAGGAGAAGACCGGCGCCAGCGGGACCCTCACCTTCGTCACCGTGGACCGGGTTTTCAGCCAGGCCGGCCAGACGCGCGTCAGCGAGCGCCAGATCATCGTCTACACCGCCGCGCCGCCCGCGCCGCGAACGGCCGAGGCGGATCCGCCCCAGCGCGCGGCGTGGAGACGGGAGACCCCTACCGACCCCGCCCTGCTGTTCGCCTTTTCGGCCGCGACGGCCAACAGCCACCGCATCCACTACGATCAGGACTACGCGACGGGCGTCGAGGGCTATCCGGGCCTTGTCGTCCACGGTCCGCTCATCGCGCTGCTTCTGCTGGAGGCCATGCCCGCCAGACGGCTCAAGCGCTTCTCGTTCCGCGCCCTGAAGCCGGCCTTCTGCGGCGAGACGATCGCGGCGCTCGGTCGGCCCACGGACGCCGGCGCCGAGCTCTGGGCAGAAAGCGGCGGGGCGGTGCTGATGAAGGCGAAGGCCGAGGCCTAGATCACCAGGCTTTCCAGCAGGTCGCAGTCGACGATGATGTCACCCTGCTCATCCAACGTCTCGGCGATGATCGCGTGATGCTCGAGGTCCAGCGCGTCCGAAACCCGGATGAACGAGGTCGAGATGACCGCCCGGCTGAAGATCTCGACGATGCGGGCGGGGCCATTCAGATAGGACAGATTCGTCAGGCCCGCACCGTGCGCGGCCAGGACGAACGACGCCCCCTGCAGCTTGTCGATCTGCTCGGACAGCGAAAGCTCGCCATTGCCGAAATCGATCGTCGTGAAGTCGTGGCGCTCCAGGAAGGCCAGAAAGGCCTCCGTCTCGGCGACATTGTTGCCTCGCCGAGGCTTCAGCGGATTGCGTCGGATGTAGTAGCGACGCCCCTCCGCCGGCAGCGTCTTTCCCACGAACGCCCGCAACCAGCGGAGCCCCTCGTCGGACTGCCAGGCCTCGACCAGCATCGGGTTCTTCAGACGAGCGACCTCGGTCGCCGGCAAGAGCAGGCGATCGCCCAGAGCCTGGGAGATCATCTCGCGGAAGACGCCATTGTGGTAGATCGGCGACGGCATCACCACGACTCTGATGTCGTGGTCCTGGATCAGCCGGAACTTCTGCAGAAGCTCAAACGAGAAGTGGTAGTAGTTGTTCGAATAGATGTGGCTGAAGACCGCCGCGTTCTCGATCAGCGGCAGCGTGTCCCAGTCGTCGCGCAGGGATTGACGATGGTCCCAAAGCGCGGGGCTGTTGGCCTCGGCGAACGTCAGCGTCGCCGCCATCGAGCTGCCGCCAGGAAAATTCGCCTGCAGGCAGGCGCCGGCCCGGTCGAACAACAGCAAGCCGGTGCTGCTGCTGACAAACTCGCCGTCGAGGCGTCCGACCCGGTCGAAATGCACGTGGTCGAATTCCGACATCAGCCGATGCCGCATCTCCTCGGACTCGGCGTGGACCGTCAGGTTTCTCGGCCCGGGAACGCGCGGGATGACCGGCGACCGATAGAACTCCATCCATCGGCGGCTGTCGAAAGCGTTCCAGGGATAGACGGGCGGAAAGACGCGCATGTCGTGGTCAGACGGCGGTCCGACGCGCATCGGGCGTCCAGATCCGGTTGTCGGCGGGTATCGACCTGAGCTTGTGACGACGGGCCAAGGCTTGGCGATAAAGGCCTTCGTAGTCCTCCACCGCCTGCATCTCGCGCTGATCCTGGTCCAGCTCCAGGCCCACGTTCATATAGACGTCCAGATTGGTCAGGTCCGGGCTGGGCCGCCCGCCAGCCTGATGCTCGGCGACCATCTCGCCATAGAGCGTCTCCAGGCTGTCGGCCAGCAGGTCCATGTTGAACAGCACGCAGCTGTCGCGGTTGGCTTCCAGCGTCGCGCGCAAAGCCCTGGCCTTCTCGCGATCGGCGCCGATCTCGACGGCCTTCTCGACATAGGCCTCGCCGCCATCGACCACCATTTCGGGCAGGCCCGCGCTCCGGACGAGGCTCCCGCAGACCCGCGACGCGAAGCTGCGACCCGACCAGGTCAGCACCGGCACCGCCATCCAAAGGGCGTCCGAGGCCGTGGTGTGCGCGCCATAGGGCGTGGTGTCCAGGAAGAGGTCCGCCAGCCGATAACGCGCCAGGTGGTAGGCGTTCTGCAGTTTCGGCGCGAAGACGATGCGCGTGCGGTCCACGCCCTTGGCTTCCGCGGAGTCACGCAGACGAGCATTGGCTTCCGGATTGCTGTCCAGCAGCCACAGCACGCTGCCGGGCGTGCGTTTCAGGATCTGCATCCAGCGGTCGAACACGTGCGGCGTGATCTTCTGGACGCCGTTGAAACAGCAGAAGACAAAGCCGTCTTCCGGCAGACCCGCCTCGGCGCGGGTCGGGCATTCCTCCTGGACGCGCCGGCGCCGATCATTGGGCTGATAGCAGGGAATCCGGCGCACGGCCTCGGAGTAGTAGTGCTCCATCTCCGGCGGGATGATCCACGGATCGGCGATGATGTAGTGGTGGTAGTCGCTGCCCATCGTTCCCGGATAGCCCAGCCAGTTGACCAGGATGGGCGCGGGGCGGCGCGCGAAGACGGCGGTGCGGGCGTCGCGGGTGTGGCCGTTGACGTCGACCAGGATGTCGACGCCGTCGTCGACGATGCGCTGAGCGGCTTCGTCATCGCTCATCGGGCGGATGTCGATGAAATGCTCCACCGCCGCGCGGATGCGGGTGTTCAGGCCGTCGCTGGATTCCGGACCACAGTAATAGGCGAAGACCTCGACCTTCTTCTTGTCGTGGACCTCGAACAGCTCGGCCATCAGATAGCCGACCGCATGATCGCGGAGATCGGAAGAGATGTAGCCGATCCGCAGCCGGCGGCCGGCCAGGTCGATCGGCGCGTCGCGCCGGTCGGCGCGGACCTGTTCGGGCGTAGCCTTGACCTCGCGCTCGATCAGGGTGTTGGCCGCCGCGAGCAGCAGCATGGGATCGTCGGTATAGGCCGCGATCGACAGAGGATTGACACCCCTGAGCAGGGTCTCGCGACTGACGCGTTCCGACGGCGCCAGGACCGGCCACTTGCACTGCGACAGGCGCGTGGCGACCAGCTGGCCGATCACGTCCATGGCGTTCGGGTCGATCTCCGCCGCGCGCTGCAGCGCCATCTCGGCGCGCGCCGGCTGATGCAGGTCCCCCAGCAGGCGCGCGATCTGCTTCAGGCAGGTGAAGGCGTAGCTGACCGCCATGCCGTTGATGCTGGCGGAACGGTTCGCGCCGAGTTCCCAGGTGGCGATCGCCAGCTCGCCCAGCCCCGCCCGCTCCTGCAGGCCGCCCAGGTTCACATAGGCCGGCATGAAGTCGGGATTGAGCGTGATCGCCTGCTCCAGCGAAGCGGCCGCGCCCGCGTTGTCGCCGAGGGCCGACTGGAGCACCGAGCGATTGAACAGCGCCACGCATAGCTGCGGATGCTCGGGGTTGAAGCGCGCCCAGATCTTGTAGGCCTGGTCCGCCACCTGCGGCTTGCCCGCCTGGGCCAGTTCCGAGGCGATGGTGATCAACTCGCCGAGCGAGCAACCTTCAGCGGTCAGCTTGCTGAGCAGATCGAACGTATCGATGTCGGCCATAGTCTTCCTGATACCGGTAGGCGGCGGACAGCCATGGGTGAGCATGGCGCGAGTCGCGCCAAGCCTGATCATGGCATGGGGGTCAGGGCCCGACCATTCATCTGGAGCCATCGCCGCTCGCCCGCCGCGGCTGGGATCAGCTCACGGTCAGGTAGGCCGCGATCTGAGCGTCGTCCAGGCTCTGGACCTGGGTCTGGGTCAGGGCGTTGGCCTGGGTGGACGTCAGGTTCGAGATGTTGGTCGTCGACAGGTGATCCAGCTGCGTCGCGGTCAGGCCGCTCAGCTGCGAGGGTTGCAGCTGGCCGACCTGGGTCGTCGTCAGGCTGTCGATCACCGTCGTCGACAGAGCGCCCAGTTGGGTGCTCGTCAGCGCCGACAGCTGGGTCGCCGACAGATCGCCGACATCGGTCGCGTTCAAGCCCTTCAGCTGGGTCGTC
>JAYRLX010000369.1:0-4116 GCA_041905125.1 Caulobacter sp.
CGTCCGCGACAAGCTTGGCCGAACGATCTGGGACGGCGCCTCGTCGGTCCACGCCCTGGCCCCGCCACCGCCGTAGCGGCGCCTCGAAAAACTTCACCGGAGACACACGTCCGCTCGGAGGCCTCGACCGTAGCTAGGAGCAAGCGCGCGTTTTGCGCCGAACTCCAGGAGACCGTCGATGAGGCCCTTGCACGGAGAGTTTCCGGCGAATCCTGAAGGCGTTCCCCTGCGGATCGCCGTGATCGGGGCCGGAATTTCGGGTCTCTCCAACGCCTGGCTTCTGAGCCAACGCCACGACGTCACCCTGTTCGAATCCGCCGACCGCCTGGGCGGCCACGCCCACACGGTCGAAGTCCCGACGGCCAAGGGGCCCGTCCCCGTGGACATGGGCTTCATCGTCTACAACGAGTTCAACTATCCGAACCTGACGGCGCTGTTCCGGCATCTGAGCACGCCGACCAAGCACGCCGACATGTCGCTGGCCATCTCGCTGGACGACGGCGACCTGGAGTATGGCAGCAAGAGCCTGGCCTCGCTGTTCGCCCAGCCCAGCGCGCTGCTGCGGCCGCGCTTCTGGTCGATGCTGCGCGACCTGAACCGCTTCTACCGCACCGCGCCCGGACACCTGGCGACGCTCGACCCGGTCGTCTCCCTGAGCCAGTACCTGCGCGACAACGGTTACGGCGCGGCGCTCAGCCAGGACCACCTGCTGCCGATGGCGGCGGCGATCTGGTCGGCGACGATCGAAGGCGCCGGCGAGCACCCCGCCGCAGCCTTCATCCGCTTCTTCGAGAACCACGACCTGCTGCGCTTCGTCGGCCGCCGGACCTGGCGCACAGTGGACGGCGGCAGCCGCGCCTATGTCGACGCCCTGGGCGCGGCGTTCAAAGGTCAGGTTCGCCTTTCGGCGCGGATCAAGGCCGTGACCCGCTCCGACAATGGCGTGAAGATCGTCGAGGCCGATGGCGGCGAGAGCACCTTCGACCACGTGGTGTTCGCCACCCACGCGCCCACCACCCTCTCGCTGCTGGCCGACGCCGACGCGCGCGAGCGCTCGGTGCTGGGCGCCTTCCGCTACACGACCAACGAGGTCGTGCTGCACCAGGACAAGCGCCTGATGCCGCGCCGGCGTCTGGCCTGGGCCAGCTGGAACCATCTGGGCCGCCGCGACGATCCCGCTAGCGGCTGCGTCAGCTACTGGATGAACCACCTCCAGAGCCTGAAGGGCGCGCCGCCGCTGTTCGTGACGCTGAACCCGCACATCGCGCCGCGCGAGGAACTGGTCCGCCAGGTCCGCAGCTTCGAGCACCCGCACTTCGACGCCGGCGCCCTGACGGCGCAGAACGACCTTTGGAGCCTGCAGGGCCTGCGTCGCACCTGGTTCTGCGGCGCCTATTTCGGCGCGGGCTTCCACGAGGATGGCCTGCAGTCGGGCCTGGCCGTAGCCGAGCAGCTGGGCGGCGTCCGTCGCCCCTGGACCGTGGCCGACGAGAACGGCCGCATCCCGCTGCGCGCCCCGCAACGGCTGGAACAGGCCGCCTGACGATGAGCGCCTCGGCGATCTACGAGGGGGTCGTGACGCACCGGCGGTTCTCGCCCGCCTCGCATCGCCTGCGCTATCGCATCTTCATGCTGCTGCTGGACCTGGACGAGCTGTCCTGCCTGGCGGCCAAGTTGCGGGTGCTGAAGTTCGGTCCGTTCGGCCTGATGTCGTTCCGCGCCGCCGATCACGGCGACCGCTCGGGCGGCGATCTGAAGGCCTACGCCCGCGCGCGGCTGGCTGAAGCGGGCATCGAGGCCGACGGGCCTGTGCGCCTGCTCTGCATGCCGCGCATCCTGGGTTACGGGTTCAATCCGCTGAGCCTGTACTTCTGCCACCGGGCCGACGGCGAGTTGGCCGCGATCCTCTACGAGGTTCGTAACACCTTCGGCCAGCGCCACAGCTATCTGGCCGCCGCGCCCGAGCCGGGCGTCGCGCCGGTGCGGCAGAGCGCGCCCAAGCGGTTCTTCGTCTCGCCGTTCATGGACATGGACCTGACCTACGACTTCGACATCCTCCCGCCGGGAGAGGCCGTCGTGGTCAATGTCTCGGCCCGTCGCGGCGACGACGCGATCCTGAACGCGCGGTTCGGCGGAGAGCGTCGCGCCCTCACCGACGCCAATCTGCTGAAGGCCTGGCTGAAGCATCCGCTGCTCAGCTTCAAGGTCATCCTGGGCATCCACTGGGAGGCGATCCGGATCGTCGCGCGCGGCATCTGGCTGCGCCCCCGCCCGCCGCTGCCGCCCGAGCCCGTGACCCTCGGCGCGGCGCCCCGAAGCTAGAGTCATCCAAACAGAGCCATTCGGCGTATCATGGACATGCATGCGACTCAGGCCGCCCAACCCAGCTCTCGACATCGCGCCGTGACGACCACGTCGCGCGACTTCGACGACTGCGTGCTGCGGATCGCGGCCGATCGCGACCGCGAGGCCTTCGCGGCGCTGTTCGACCACTACGCGCCGCGCGTGAAGGCGCTGCTGATGCGCAGCGGATCACCCGCCGCCGCCGCGGAGGAACTGGCGCAGGAGACCCTGCTCAGCGTCTGGCGCAAGGCGCATCTGTTCAATCCCGAGCGCGCCTCCTCGGCCGCCTGGATCTTCACCATCGCCCGCAACCTGCGCATCGACAGCCTGCGGCGCGGCGACGCCAGCGTCTATGCCGCCGACCTCGCCCTGGCCGCCGAAGAGCCTGAACAACCCGACGCAATTCTCAGCGGCGCCCAGGACGCCGAACTGGTCAGGGCCGCCATGCGGACCCTGAACCCAGACCAAGCCCGAGCAATCGAGATGGCCTTCTTCCAAGAGCAAACCCACACCCAGATTTCCCAGACGCTCGGCGTCCCCCTCGGAACCGTCAAGGCGCGCATCCGCTTCGGCATGATGAAACTGCGCGCCTTCATCGAGCGCGACGGCGGAGGCGCGGCATGAGCCTGCGTCGCCAACCCAGCGAGGAGCGCCTGCTGGCCTACGCCGCCGGCACCCTCAGCGCGCCCGAGGCCGTGGTCGTCGCCACGCACCTGGCGCTAAAGCCGCAGACCCGTCCGTGGGCGGACCTTGGCCGCGCCGTCGGCGGCGCCCTGCTCGAAGAGGCCGAGCCGGTCTCACTCGACGCCGGCGCGCGCGACGCGGCCTTGGCGCGCCTCGACGAGCCGACGCCGGTGGAAGAGACCCTCCTGCCGAAGTCGGCGGATCCCTCCCTGCCCGAACCGTTGCGCGGCCTGCCCCTGGGCCCCTGGCGCTGGGCGGGACCGGGCGTGCATGTGCGGAACGTGATCGGCCCCCGTGACGGCGACTGCCGCGTGATCCTGCTGCGCATCGCGCCGGGCCAATGCGCGCCGCGCCACACCCACGGCGGCGTCGAGCTGACCTGCGTGATCAGCGGCGCCTACGCCACCGAGGATGGCGTCTTCGCCCAGGGCGACCTGGAAGAGGCCGATCCGAACGTGACCCACCAGCCGCGCGTCGTCTCGCCCGAGCCTTGCCTGTGCGTCGCGGCGCTGGACGGCCAGATCGTGCTGCCGGGCCGGCTGGGCCGCTGGCTGGCGCCGTTCGTCAAGCTCTAGGACACGCTCTTTAGCGGGGCGACGTCTCGATCACCCGCACGCCTTCTGCCTCGCATTTGGCCGCCAGCTCCGGGCTGTCCAGCCGGTCGGTGACGAAGACGTGCACGTCGCCGATATGGCCGATCCGCACCGGCGCGGGGCGTCCCAGCTTCTGGCTGTCGGCGACCAGGATCACGCGGCGCGAGCTGTGGATGATGGTCTGCGAGACCTGGACCTCGTTGATGTCGAAATCGAGCAGCGAGCCGTCCTCGTCCATGGCCGAGGCGCCGATGATCGCGAAATCGACCTTGAAGTTGCGGATGAAGTCGACGGCGAAGGCCCCGACCGAGGCCCGATCGGCGCTGCGCACGCGCCCGCCCACGACGATGACTTCGATCCCCGGCGAGGCCGCCAGGATATCGACGACGTTGAGGTTGTTGGTGATCACCAGCAGACCCGTGCGCCCCTGCAGCGCCTTGGCGACCTCTTCGGTCGTCGTGCCGATGTTGATGAACAGCGACGCCTTCTCGGGGAT
>JAYRLX010000370.1:0-4115 GCA_041905125.1 Caulobacter sp.
GAGGCGCACGAAACCGTCGTCGACCGGGCGACCGCCAACCCCGCCCTGCATGAGGCGGTGATCGACCGCCACAGCCTGCCCGTCGATCTGCTGAACGAGATGTACTTCGTCGCCGAGGCGCGGCTGCGCGACCGCATCCTGGCGCGCAACGCCGACGTCGATCCGGCGACCCTCGAGGCCGCCCTGGCGGCCGGTCGCAAGCGCATCGCGGCCAAGGACGGCGCGCTGCCGCCCGACCACGCCGAGGCCGAGAAGGAATTCCGGGCCCTACGCGCCAAGGGGCCGATCTCGCCGCAGATCCTGGCCAACATGCTGCGCGCCAAGCGCACGACCCTGTTCCTGGTGGCGCTGGCCGACCTGGCCGACGTCGACTTCCACACCGCTCGCAAGATCCTGGAGCGGCGCGAGATGGACGCCCTGTCGGTGATCTGCAAGGCCGCCGATTTCGACCGCTCGCTGTTCCTGACTTTCGCCCTGCTGATCCTGGAGCCTTCGGACGAGGTGATGGGCCGGGCCAAGGCCTATGGCGAGCTTTACGCCGCCCTGCCGCGCGAGGCGGCCCTGCGCACCATCCGCTTCTGGCGCCGGCGCCGGCAGACCGGCGACGTCGCCGCCGCCTAGGCAATAACGGCTAAACACGCCCCGGTAGCGCCTTGCGTCCGCCATGTGCGACAGCCAAGGTGCGGCTTCCTTTGTCCTGACTTGGATTCTCGATGATCAGCGCTTCGCGCTTGGCGCTTGTCGCCGCCGCCGGCCTCTCGCTCGCCGCCTGCTCCCACGTTCCGAAGCCTTCGCTGCCCTTGCCCAAGCGAGAAAGCGCCATCGAGGCGCCCGCCCTGGCCGGGCCGCGTCAGGGCGACCTGAAGCCGGGTCAGTGGGCGCAAGCCTTGTCCGACGTCGCGCCCGATCCGGCCTGGCGCTTTGGCGTGCTGCCCAACGGCATGCGCTATGCGATCCGCAAGAACGCCACGCCGCCCGGCCAGGCCAGCTTGCGCCTGTGGTTCGACGCCGGCTCGATGATGGAGGCCGACGACCAGCAGGGCCTGGCGCACTTCCTCGAGCACATGGCCTTCAACGGCTCCAAGAACGTGCCCGAAGGCGAGATGATCAAGATCCTGGAGCGCCACGGCCTGGCGTTCGGGGCCGACACCAACGCCCAGACCAGCTTCGACGAAACGACCTATCAGCTGGACCTGCCCAAGACCGACGACAGCACGGTCAATGATTCGCTGATGCTGCTGCGCGAGGCGGCGGGCGAGCTGACCATCGCCCAGGACGCGGTCGATCGCGAGCGCGGCGTCGTGCTCTCGGAAGAGCGCGCCCGCGACACGCCCGGCTATCGCGTCGCCATCAAGACCCTGTCGGCCCAGATGGACGGTCAGCTGCCGCCCAAGCGCATCCCGATCGGCAAGACCGATATCCTGAAGAACGCCTCGGCCCAGCGGATCCGCGACTTCTACCAAGCCTACTACCGCCCCGAGCGGGCGGTGCTGGTGGCGGTCGGCGACTTCGACGTCGACGCCATGGAGGCCAAGATCAAGGCCAGGTTCGGCGACTGGGCCGGCAAGGGCCAACCCGGCAAGAACCCGGACGTCGGCGCGGTGGCCAAGCGCGGCCCGACCGCCAAGCTGATCGTCGAGTCCGGCGCGCCGTGGAGCGTCCAGATGACCTGGATGCGCAAGCCCGACGGCCTGGTCGAAACGAAGGCGCTGGACGAGCGCGACATGCTGGAGAACCTGGCCTTCGCGGTCCTGAACCGTCGGCTGCAGGCGCTCGGTCGCCTGGCCGAGCCGCCGTTCATCGCCGGCGGCGCATTCAAGGGCGACCAGTACGGCGCCGTGCGCGTGACGACTCTCGGCGCGACGGCCCGGCCGGGGCAGTGGCAGGACGCGATGCGGGCGCTCGACGCCGAACAGCGTCGCGCCGTGCAATACGGCGTCCGCCAGGACGAACTGGATCGCGAGATCGCCAGCCTGCGCGCGGGGCTCACCGCCGCCGCGGCGGGCGAGGCCACCCAGCGCACGCCGGTCCTGGCCAATCAGCTGGTCGACACCCTCGGCGACGCCGAGGTCATCACCTCGCCCAGCCAGAACCTCGCGGCCTTCGACGCCATCACCAAGGGTCTGACCGCCGAGCGCGTCAATGCGGTGCTGAAGTCGTCGTTCGCCGGCTCGGGCCCGCTGCTGGTCATCGCCGCGCCGAGCAATATCGACGGCGGCGAGCCGGCGATCCTCAAGGCCTACGAAGACCTCAAGGCCCAGCCCGTGACGCCGCCGGCCGCGCCGGGCGTGACCGTGTGGCCCTATTCCAGCTTCGGCCCGACCGGCAAGGTGGTCGAACAGAAGGAGGTCAGCGACCTCGACGCCGTCTTCGTGCGGTTCGAAAACGGGGTTCGCCTGACGGTGAAGCCGACCAAGTTCCGCGAGGGTCAGGTCGCGGTGAAGGTTCGCGCGGGTCACGGTCTGCTCGACCTGCCTTCCGACAAGCAAAGCCCGCTGTGGTCCGGCTCGGCCTTCGTCGAAGGCGGCCTCAAGCAGATCTCCGCTCAGGACATGGAGCGGGTGCTGACCGGCAAGATCTGGAACGCCCAGCTGGGCGTCGAGGACGACGCCTTCACCCTGAACGGCCGCACGCGGCCGGAAGACCTGTCGACCGAGCTGCAGGTGCTGGCGGCCTTCGCCACCGAGCCGGGCTGGCGTCCGGAAGCCTTCAACCGGGTCAAGACCAGCTATGGCACGCTGCACGACCAGCTGCAGAGCACGACCGGCGGGGTCCTGGGCCGCGACCTTGGCGGGCTGATGCATGGCGGCGACCAGCGCTGGACCTTCCCCTCGCGCGAACAGATCGCGGGCGCCTCTCTCGACGACCTGAAGACGGCGGTGGCCAATCCGCTGACCAAGGACGACATCGAGGTGGTGATCGTCGGCGACACCACGGTCGACAAGGCGATCGCCGCGGTGGCCGACACGTTCGGCGCCCTGCCCGCTCGGACCGAGCTTCCCGCGCCCGACGGCGCCCGCCAGGCCCCGTTCCCCGCGCCGTCGGCGACGCCGGTGATCCGAACGCACAAAGGCCGCGCCGACCAGGCCGCCCTGTTCATGGCCTGGCGCACGGACGACCTGTTCTCGAACCTGCAACGCTCGCGCGATGTCTCGGTGCTGGGCCAGGTCATGCAGCTGCGCCTGATCGACGAGCTGCGCGAGAAGCAAGGCGCGACCTATTCGCCGAACGCCTCCTCGACCGCCAGCGTGGTGTTCAAGAACTGGGGCTACCTGGCCGTCAGCCTGGAGGTCCCGCCCGAGAAGCTGGACGGCGTGGTCGCCTCGATCCGCAAGATCGCCGCCGACCTTCGCGACAAGCCGGTGACCGAGGACGAGCTGGAGCGCGCCAAGAAGCCCCGCATCGACCAGATCGAGAAGGCGCGCGTGACCAACGAGTACTGGGTCGGCGCGCTGTCCGGCGCCCAGACCGACCCGCGCCTGCTGGACGCCACGCGCTCGGTGCTGGCGGGCCTCGCCCGCGTGACTCCGGCCGATGTGCAGAAGGCGGCCAAGACCTATCTCGCCGACGACAAGTCCTGGCTGCTTCTGGTCAAGCCAGAGGCGGCTGCGAAGTAGGCTGAAGTCAAAGGGCTCCGTCTCCGACGGGGCCCTTTTTCTCACGACATGCGCTTTAGAGCGCCTGTGTTCCAAATTGGCACAGTCCAGCCGTTGGCACGGTTCCTCCAGCAAGCTCCATGCGGCCCAAACCCGCCGCGCAGGAGCCCGCCGGGGGACAAGCATGTTCCATCCCAGCACGGAACGACTGATCGACTACTGGCGTGATCGCCGGGGCGACGCGGCCTTGCCGCGCCGCACCGACATCAATCCGGGCGACTTCCTGGAGCTGTTGCCGCAGGTCTTCGTCCTGGGCCGCGACGGCGGACGCCTGCCGTTCCGCCTGGCCGGCGGCTTCGTCAGCGACCTGCACGCCCGCGACCTGCGCGGTCAGGACGCCCTCTCGCTATGGGCCCTGGCGCAACGGCTGGAACTGAAGAGCGCCCTCGACGTCGCGCGCAAGCGCCGTACGCCGGTCGTCGCCGTGGCGGACATCCGCGCGCACGGCGTGGCCTCGGT
>JAYRLX010000371.1:0-1674 GCA_041905125.1 Caulobacter sp.
CAATATCAACAAGGCGGCCGCCCAGGATCCGATCCAGGTCACGCCCCTCCGCGGCGGCGTCTATCTGGTCGAAGGCTCCGGCGGCAACATGGCGGCCGTCGGCGGTCCCGAGGGCCTGCTGTTGGTGGATGACGGCATCGCGCTTTCCAGGGAAAAGGTGCGCGCGGCGCTGCGCGACAGCGTCGGCCAAGGCCATCTTCGGTACGCGATCAACACCCACTGGCATTGGGACCATACCGACGGCAATGGCTGGGCGCGGCGCGACGGCGCCATCATCGTGGCGCACGCGAACACCGCCCGCCGTCTTGAGGATACGCTTCGCATCGAGGAGTGGGGCCACACCTTCACCCCCGTGGAGCCCGCCGCTCGTGTCGATGTGCGCATAACCGGTTCGACCACGATCAACTTCGCCGGCGATAAGCTGGTGCTTCGCCCGTATGTCCCATCCCATACGGATGGCGACCTTTCGGCCTACTTCGAAGGCGCTGACGTCCTGCTCACGGGCGACACCTGGTGGAACGGCCTCTATCCGTTCATCGACTATGTCGGCGGAGGCGGCATCGACGGCATGATCGCCGCTGCGGACGCCACCATCGCCCAGGCGGGGCCGCGCACGATCATCGTGCCGGGCCACGGCGCCGTCGGAAACCGGCAGGACCTGATCGCCTACCGGGCCATGCTCTCGACCATTCGCCACAACGTGGCGCAGCTGAAGGCTCAAGGCCTTTCCGTCGAACAGGTCATCGCGGCCCGCCCCACGGCCGACTTCGATGAGGTCTGGGGTAAGGCGATCATCAGTCCAGAACTCTTCACGCGCCTGGTCTATCGCGGCGTGTAACCGATCCGGGGTCCCTCCCCCCAGAAGACCGTCGCACCGTGCAACGCGCGGCGGTTGGCCCCGGAGGCTCGTCGTCCCCACCCTCCCCCGACGGGGGCGACGAGCCGACCTCCTGTCAGGACCGCGACAGAGCGTGGGAAAGAGCCTGGATCGTCGCCATCATCGCCCGCATGGCGGCGGGGTTGTATTCCCCCTGCCCCTCGGGACCGTGGCGGATTTCAACCGCCTGTCCGTCGCCGAGGTCCATATGGAAGACGTTGACCGTGAAGAACCGCGTGCCGGCGGGCGCGCCTTCCGGCGGCGCTTCATGCGCCCCGGCCTCGGTGTCGATCGCATCCAGTTGGCCAAGCTGGCTGTTCAGCAGGGCCGTGATCTTGGGGTCGATAAGGCCGCCGGAGGGACCGATCAGGTTCACCGTAAAGCCGTTGGCGGTCGCGCCGCCAAACAGCGTCGCATCGCTAGCCTTGCCGACTGCCGCGCCGGGCGACGGCGGCGCGTCGAGCGGAGACGACGGCGCGGTGTCCCTGCCCTTCGCCCTTGAAAGCGAAGCAATCGATTGGCCGGCGGTTAGGCCCATGATGTTCATAGAAAGACAGCTCCTCTGAAAGTACTGGAGCTGTCAGCTGCAAGACCTATGCAGCGCTGCTTTATACAATTGGTCGCCAAGAGAATTCAAAATAGACACCGAGCTTGGCAGAAACTGCAGCGCCCTGATCGCCAACAATTTCCGAGCGGCATTTTGTTCCTCTAGGTCACCGCTCATCCTCGGCGAAGCTCGCCAGAGCCGCGACCAGCCCCTCGGGGGCGGAGAGAAACGGCGAATGGTCGGCGTTAAG
>JAYRLX010000371.1:1684-4106 GCA_041905125.1 Caulobacter sp.
ACACGGGCGGCGAGCGTCTCCTGGGTTTGGCGGGGAATGGTTCGGTCGGCGTCGCATTGGACGTAGAAGCGGCGCATCGCTTGCGGCGGGTCGGCCGCCAACACGTCCGTAGCGGGTCTGAGAGCCTGCCAGGTCGCGCCCATCGCGACGGCGGCCTCGGCGTCTGCGGGCGAGCAGCGATCGTAGAAGGCCGACAGGCGCGCGGCGCTCCCAAGCCCCGCGACGTTGAGCGTGGCGTCGAGGATCATGTGCGGCGTGGCGTCTCCGGGCGGTCCCAGCGCCAAGGCCTCCAGGTGGCTTTCGCCGGCGACGGGCGCGCTCGCGGCCACATAGATCAAGCCCTGGACCGCCTCCGGCCGCATGGCGGCCGCAGCGGTGATGGCCGCGCCGCCCAGCGAGTGGCCGACGAGCCAGACGGGCTCCGAGATGGCTGCCAAGATCGCCTGCGCGCAGTCTTCAAGGCTGACCTCGCCCAGGGTTTCAGCGACCTCGCCGACGCCGGGCAGATCGATTGCATCGACGGCATGACCGCGATCTTGCAGCGCCTTGCTGACGCGCGCCCAGCACCACGCGCCATGCCAGGCGCCGTGGATGAGCAGAAATCGCGCCATGAGTCAGATCTCCTGGCCGCTCGCCGCAAGGACGCTCTCAGCGCGCCTCACCAATGGTCCGTCCCGGTCCGGCATCAGCCTCAGCGCGGCCTCCAGGCGGGCGCGGGCTTCGGCGCGAGCGGTGTCGTCGTCCTGCAACCCCACCAAGGCCGTAGCCGCCGCCAGTTCGAGACTGAGCGCCGACTGCGCCACGGCCGTTTCGAGCGCTTGGCGCACGTAGGCGCGCGCGGCTTCGGCGTCCTCCGCCGCGAAGATCTCGGCTGCGATCAGGTAAAGCCGGGAAAGATCGTAGTGCTCGCCAATCGCGGTGGCCTCGGACAAGGCCGCCAGCACCCGACGACGGGCTCGCGCGGTGTCGCCCAAGGCGTGAAGTCCCTTCGCGAACGCGCCTGACAGCGCGGGCGAAAGGATGCGATGGGCCTCTCGATCAAGCCGCTCAAGCGCCGGCTCAAGTATCGCGACGCCCTCGGCGCATCGTCCGCGTCCGATCGCCAGCTCTCCGGCCAGCGCCAGGCCAACCCCATGATACGGGCCAATGCCGTGGCTCGCCGCGTGCGTGATCAGGCGAGTCACCAGGCCCTCGGCCCTCTCCCAGTCCTCGTCCCAGAGCGCCGCCGTGGCCGTGTAGATCAGGGCGATACAGAGATTGACGGGGCGCCCGCCGCGCTCCGCCTCCGCCAGGGCCGCGCGCGCCATGTCGGACGACCTTTCCCGCTCGCCGCGAAGCCATAGGACGCGGCACAGCACGATCATCGCGCGGACCTTGTGGTCGTAGCCAAAGACATCGGCGCTATCGCCGCTCGCGGCGGCCCAATAGTCGAAGCCGCGTTCGATGGCCTGGCGGGCGAGTTCCTGGTTTCCGACCAGATGCATGGAGGTTCCCAGCATCCACTGGGCCAGCGCCGCGCCTTCTGGATCGCGCAGCGGATCGCAGAGCTCGGCGCATTGACGGCCGCACTCGAGCGCGCCGGAAAAGTCGCCCAGCCGGGTCAGGAAGATGTGCAGCCCCGCCAGAAGCCGCACCTGGTCAGCGGTCGCCCCGAGAGCGCGTGCAAGCGTCAGCCCCTGATCGATGATCTCACGGACCGCGGCGTGATTGCCTCGACCGAACATGCGCGCGGTGGCTACAGCCTCCATCAACCTCAGCTCTTCGAGGCCGCCGCGACGCTCTTCGGGAAGCGCCTCCAGCGCCCTCACGCCCCAGACTTCGCACTCGTCGAGCATGGCGCGCGACTGGAGCATCGGCGCGGCGGCGACGGTCAGGGCGGCGAACATGTCCCGAGGGCGCGCGCCCTGGGACCACTTCAAGGCGGCGAGCACGTCGCCCAAGGCGGGCGGCTGCAAGGGCGCGTTCCTTCGAAACAGCGGCGCGCCCTGGCGGTCGCCGTCCGCCGTCAGCCGCGCCAGAACCTGCGTCGCATGGCGCTCGGCGACAGCGTCGGTCTCGCCGCTCTCGGCCAGCTTGGCCAAGGCGTAGGCGCGCGTGGTGTCCAGCAGCCGGAAGTGAACCGGCCCGCCACCGTCATGCGAGGTCCAGACGAGGGACTTGTCGACCAGGCTGGCCAGGGCGTCGGCCACATCGAGCGCCTCGCCGCCCGGGACGCCAGCCACGGCCTGGGCGTCGCGCAGATTGAACGGGCCCGTGAACAGCGCCAAGCGCCTCAGGACCCGTCGGTCTCGCGCGCCCAGCAAATCGTGACTCCAGTCGAGCAGCGCCTGAAGCGTCTTGTGACGGGGCGTCGCGTCCCGGCGGCCCGGCCAATGAAGCCCAAGACTGTCGTTAAGCAGGTCCGCGACGCCGGCGAGCCCCA
>JAYRLX010000015.1:0-24315 GCA_041905125.1 Caulobacter sp.
CCACCAACGCCTATTTCTGTCTGCCGGCGATCGCCGCAGCCTTGCGCATCCGGGGGCGGGCGTTGGCTGTCTCGGCCGACGGCTTGGCGGAGGACCTTCTTGCCGCGGGCCTAGCCGAAGCCTCGGCCAATGGCGAGGGGGGGCGCCGAGCGCCGCCGCCACGGCGCACGGCTCGCGCCCTGATCGAGGCCATGCCCGAGGGGACCCGCCGCTCGCCGACCTGGCGGCACTGGCGGGCGGCGATCGGCGCCGGGATCGCCAACCAGCGCGACCAGCGGCGCGCCTTCGCCGCGCGCTTGCCCGCATCCCACGACGCCACCGAGACCGCGACTAGCCAGACCCTTCTGGGCGACCTCGACGCCTACCGGACACTCTCGCCCTGGCTGCCGTTCGACGGCGCCTGCCTTTATCGCAGCGGGATGCTTCGGCGCTATCTGGTTGCGCTCGGGCACCGGGTCGATTGGGTGTTTGGCGTGCGCACCTGGCCCTTCGCCGCCCATTGCTGGCTGCAGGCCGGCGACGTGGCGCTGGACGACGAGGCCGAACGCCTCATCGCCTATCACCAGATCATGGTGCGCTGAGCATGGGCTACGTCATCCTGACCTATCCGGCGGGCCGCGCGTGCGACGCGTTCGACGAGATGGTGGCCGCGCTCCAGGCGGAGGGGGACTGGACCCTGGCCCACCGGTCGTTCCGCCTGGCGGTGCTGATGCAGGGTCAGGTCGCCCCGACCGTGACCGCGATCGCCGGCCATGGAGGCGTCGCCGGGGTCCTGGTCGGACAGGCCTTCGATCGGGCCGCGACCTCGGCGGGGGAAGTCGCGCACGCCGGGCTTGCGGGCCTCGACCAGGGCGATCCGCTCGATGCCTGTCGCCGTCTCGTTTTCGAAGCCTGGGGCGGCTACGTCGCGCTGTGGATCGGCCATCCCAAGGCGGGCCCTACCATCCTTCGGGATCCGTCTGGGGCGATCGAGGCCCTTGCCTGGCGCCGCGACGAGGTCACGGTGGTCAGCTCTGAGGTCCTGACCGGGCGCGCGGGGCCGATGGGGCTGACGATCGACTGGCCGCGCGTGATGCGCACCCTGAATGATCCCACCAGCGCGGCGATCGCGCCGCCGCCGCTCTTGGGCGTCTCGCCCCTGGAACCGGGCTGTGTGCTGCACGGCCCGGGCCTTTCTGAAAAGTCGGTGCTGTGGAGTCCCGCAGCCGTGGTTCGCGCCGCCAAGGGACGTCGCTGGCCCTCGCGCCAGGAGCTGAGGCTGACCGTGGACGCCTGTGTTCGCGCCTTGGCGCAGGACGAGCCGGCGATCCTCTGCGAGATCTCCGGCGGCCTGGATTCGGCGATCGTCGCCACGAGCCTGGCGGCCGGCGGGCAGGGGCCTCATGCGGCCGTCAACTTTTACCGCGACCAGCCCGAAGCCGACGAGCGGGCCTATGCCCAGGCGCTCGCCGAGCAGATCGGCATCCCGCTGCGCACGGTGCGCCGCGAGCCGTTCGTAGTGACCGAGGAGGTCTTGCTGGCCGGCGCCCGGACGGCTCGGCCCAACTTCAATGGCTTGGATCCGGGTTACGACGAGGGGATTATCGAGGCGCTGGAGGCCTCGGGCGCCAGAGTTCTTTTCACCGGCCAGGGCGGCGACACCGTCTTCTTTCAGATCGCCGCCAGCGCCCTGGCCGTCGATCTGCTGCGGGGCGCGGCCTGCGAGGGCTCCAGGGGGCGGCGACTGGAGGAGCTGGCGCGGCGCACGCGACGATCGATCTGGAGCCTGGGGATCGAGGCGATCACCGGACTACCGCCCGGCAACTCCCTAGACGGCCAGTTTGCCCGCGCCGAGGCGGCGCGACAGCGGCTGCCAGGCGCGTCCCACCCGTGGCTGACGAACCTGGCCGGCGTCTCGGCCGCCAAGCGCCAGCAGATCGCGGCCCTTGCCGCCAACCTCACCGCCAACGGCGACACCGGCAGGGCCAGGCGGGCGCGGGTCGTGCATCCGCTTCTGGCCCAGCCTGTGGTCGAGCTATGCTTGGCCACCCCCGCACCGGTGCTGAGCGCCGGCGAGCGCGAGCGCAGCTTCGCGCGCGACGCCTTCGCCGACCGTCTGCCGCGCTCGATCCTGGATCGACGCTCGAAAGGTGATGTCAGCGTCTTCATGGGGCGCACCTTGGCCGCCAGCACCGACTTTTTCCGGCCGTTCCTGCTGGAGGGACGCCTGGCCCAGGAGGGACTGATCGACCGCGACTTCTTCGAGCACGCGCTCGAACCGGAGGCGATGGTCTGGAAGGACGCCTCCAGGGAAATCCTCGCCGCGGCGACCCTGGAGGCATGGGTGCGTCATTGGGAGGCGCGGTTGGCGGAAGCCGCCGGTACGGCGCCGGCGGGGGCCCCAGATCCGGCCGCCGGACCCAAGGCGTCGGCCAGGAAGGCGAAGGCCCGCTGATAAAGGTCGCGAACGTTGGCCGGGCCGATGATCAAGTGGTTCTCGCCGCGATAGTAGAGCAGCTGGACGTCCTTGCCCTGCCGCGACAGGCTAGTGAACATCGCCGTGACCTGGGTCCGGTCGAAGTCCATGTCGCCATAGACCAGCATCACCGGCGCGGTGATGGTGTCGGCGTGCATCAGCGGGCTGTTGCGGGTGTAGCGCTCGGGGGCGGCCCAGGGCGGGGCGCCCATGCGGCCCTGGCCGCCTTCGGCCCAGCCGGCCATGTTGGTCAGCGACATGCCAACCTCCGGGACCGCCAGGCTGACTGGGCGCAGGGCGCTATGGAAGGTGACCAGATCGGTCGCCGGCGCCGTGGCGATCAGCGCCTTGAACCGGGGTGACTGCGATCCGGCCATCAGCGTGCTCCAGCCCCCGAAGCTCTGGCCCCAAAGGGCTAGCCTGTCGCTGGATAGCCCCGGATACTGCGCGCGGGCGGCGTCGGCGATCTTCAGGATCGCGTCGGCCAGGCCCGCGCCGGGCTCCGCGCCCGGCGCGACCGGCAGGCTGGGAGCGATCACGGCGTAGCCCTGGGCCACCAGCAGCTGGACATTGACCGTGGGAAACACCGTGCCGGGGGTGAAGAAGGCTGGCGGCCGGTCGTAGCGGTCGCCGGTATAGGGAACGATGACGACGGCGCGATCGTCTCCGGCCTTGTGGTCTGGCGGGAGATAGAGCCAGCTCATCAGGGCCTCGCCGTTGGCGCCCTGGTGCTTGATCGGCACGGGTTCGCTGAACTGGACGTCGGTGAGTTCGGCATTGATTGTGGCGATGGTCTGGGCCCGGGCCTTGGCGCGATAGAGGGACAAGGTCCGCACGCCGTGGGGGTCGCGCGCGACCGCGGCCACATCGCCCGTCGACGAGAAGGCCTTCAGCGCCGTGTCCTTAGGCGCCGTCGCCGCAAGGCCCTCGACGCCGGCGGTGGTCAGGAGGCGCCCACGCCCCGCGTCGTCAGCCAGGACGAGAGCCGCCGGCTGTCCAGGTAGGCCGCGGGCCGGCTGCCACTGTACGTTCGGCGGTGCGACGACGACCGGTCGCCCCTGCGGCGGCAGGCGCACCAGACCCGAGGCCGTGCTGATCAGCACGCCCTTGACGTCGGCCGCCAGGGCCTGACCCTGCGGGGGCTCGAACTCGCCCGTTAGCTTGATTGGCCCCTTGGCGGTCAGCCGCCACCAGTCGAAGCGATCACTCCCTATAGGCTGGGCTAGGACCACCGGATCGGGGCCCAGCCATGCGGCCTGGCCGGTGGGCACGGCCATGTTGCCCGACCCGACGAGGCCCACGCGCAGGTTGGGCGCGAGCGGCGTGGCTGCGCCACTAGCCTCCAGACGCCAGTAGCCGTAGGTCGCATCGAAGGCGGACTGGTCGCGGGCGGCGGCGATAACCGCCTTGCTGTCGGCAGACCAGATCCACGTGTCATGGGCCATATCGCAGGACGGGCAGGGCCTGGCCGTGGCACCGGTGTCGAGATCCACGAGCAGGAGCCGCCGGCGCCGGTGAGGATAGGACAGGCGGATGACGCCGCCGCCGGTCGGCGCGGTCAGCTCGGCCTCCCGCGACAGCGCCACGGTGCGGCGGTTCGGCGAGATCAGCATGTCCAGGAAGGCGCCGCGGGCAAGGACCCGTGACTGGCCCGTCTCGACGTCGAGCACGGCCAGATCATAGTCGGGCGGCGCGGCGTTGAGGCCGGCGTAGCGACCCGCGCCGAAGACAAGGCCGGAATAGGCCCCGCGCCCGGCGGCGGCCCAGGCCGCTTGCGTGCGGGCCTGGGTCTGCCAGCCTGCGCCCAGCACCATCGACGGCGCCTCCGGCGGACGGGCGATGACGACGACCTGGCGGTCGTCGCGCCAGCGCGCCTGCGCCGTCCAGATCTCCGGATCGGCCGTCAGGCCCGACCATACGACCGCCCCAGTCGCCAGGGTCGCCACGCCCACCTGCCGGCGATGATCCTTCAGCCGAAAGACCAGCACCCGGGTCCCGTCCGGGGAGAACGCGCCGAAGGTGTCGCCGGCCTGGGGATCCTCGGCCAGCAACGCCCGGGGCGCGCCGCCGGCCTTGAGATCGGTGACCAGCAGCCGGCTGGCGCTTTGGTGGCCATAGGCCTCGTGGTCGTAGTTCGGGAGGTCCTTGTACCGCCCATAGCGCTCGACCAGCAGCCAGCGGCCGTCGGGTGAAAAGCCTACCCGGCCGAAGTCCTCCAACGAAAGCTGGTCGTCGATGGTGAAGGGGCGGGGGGCGGCCTGCACCGGCCCGGCGGCCAGCACGCAGGCGAGCGCCAGCCCTGCGGAAATTCGCATGACGTTGTCCTGGAATGTGAAGGGGGAAGAGGGAGCGGCCTACCAGGCCTTGGTCAGTTGCAGCGCCACGACCCGACCGCTGGGCTCGTAGTTGGCCGAGTCAAAGCCCACGCCGAGCGAGGAGTTGTAGAACGGCGGGTCTTGGTCGAAGAGGTTCTGGACCGTCAGGGCCACACTCGTTCCCCGCAGGGGCCCGACCTTGGCCGGGGGCGTGTACTGAACCTGCAGGTCGGCGGTCGTCAGGCTGGGGAGGCGCACGCCCGCCGTCGTGTAGAGGTCGCCCGTGTGGTTGAGCGACAGATTGGTGGTGACCGGGCCGTGCGACCAGGCCGCCGAAGCCCGCGCCCGCAGGTCGGCGGGGTTCTCGACCATGCCGACCAGTTCGGTCTTCTGGGCGACGGTGGTGATCTTGCGCGAATAGGACATCAGCCAGGAGAGGTTGCCGCTCAGCACCACCGGGTCGTCGTGCACCGTCAGCTTGTAGCTAGCCGACAGGTCCAGGCCCTTGGCCTCGAAGGTGCCGGTGTTGACGTAGCGGGCGTCGGCGATCGCCCGATAGGCTTGGGCAGGGTATAGCCCCGCCGTGCTGGTGGTGGCGTATTGCAGCCAGCTTTGCACCAGCGCCAGGTCCGAGGCGCTGGTGGTGGGGTTGACGAATTGACGGAAGGGCGCGAGGTCCGCGGCCGTCAGGACGGTCGAGAGGTTGTTGGCCGCAGGCTGGCCGATCCGGTTTTGGAACTTGGTGTCGAAGAGGGTGGCGTTGACCCGCAAGGGGCCGCCGGCCGGCGCATACTCCAGGCTGCCCGTCCAGGACTGCGCCGTCTCGGGCTTGAGGTCTGGATTGCCGCCATAGACCAGCAGGGTCAGGACGCTGGTCCCGTTCACCGTCATCGGATAGGGGGTGACTTTGGTCGGATCGGTCAGCTCGCCCAGCGAGGGCGCGCGGAATGAGCGGCCGTAGGTGGCCTTGGCCGTCCACGCCGGCAGCGGCGACCATACCAAGCCAAACTTCGGCACCGTGCTCTTCAGCCCGCCCTCATAGTGCTCGCTGCGCAAGGCCGCCGACAGCTCCAGCCGCTCCAGGCCCGGCCGACGAAAGTCCTCGCCGAAGAGCGGCGCGCGGATTTCGGCGAAGACCGAGCCGATCGTCCGCTCGCCGTGGCGCGGCTGGGTGGCGTAGGGCACAAGGCCCGACGACCAGGCTGTGCCGACATTCTTCAATTCCTCGGTGCGAACCTGGGCGCCGACCGCCAGGCGCACCGCGCCGGCGGGCAGCCGCCACAGCGGCCCGTCGGCCGTCAGGCTGCCGGTGTCCAGGCGGCCGACGGTCCGGCTCTTCTGGAAACCCTGGGTGACGAAAGCCAGCACCGTGGCGTTGTTGCGGCCCGCGCCGATAAAGGGATTGAGATAGCCGTCGCGCGCGGCGCTGTAGCTGGTGGCGGGATTGTCGGCGGTCGTGCCCAGGGCCTCGTTCAGGAAGGTCGAATTGAGCAGGCCGCTTGAGAGATAGGACCCCAGCTCCTCGGCATGCAGGACATAGGCGTCCAGTTGCCAGGTCGCGGGCAGATCGACCTTCGCGCCCAGGGTCAGGCTGCGACTCTGCACCTCGCCAGCCGACTTGGTGTTACCCGTCTCGTTGGCGAACGAGTAGGCGATGTAGTCCACCGAGGAACCGTTGGGCGAGACGAAGTAGGGGTTGTTGGGCGTTACCGTGAGCACGCTCATCGGCGCGTAGCCATAGGCTGAGTAGCGCCGATCGCTGTAGCGGGCCTCGGCGTTGAGGGTCACGTGGGCCCCGACCTCTTGCGACATCGCCAGATAGAGACTGCCGCGCTCCTGGGTCGGCAGGATGTCCATGCCCTGGCGGTAGTTGTAGAGATTGGTCTGACCGGCGATGAAGTCGCTGGGCTGCAGGTTCGTGCCGTTCTGGCCCGTCGGAATCGCATAGCTGGGGACCAGCGCATAGCTCACCGGGTCGACGGTCAGCACATTGCCGGGGAAGCCATAGTAAAGTCGGTGATCCGTGCCGCCGAGCCCGCGCAGGTCGGCATTGGCGGTGTAGTCGCGACGCGACATGCCCAGGCTGTCGCGGCGCTGATATTCGGCGGTTACCAGCACCGAGCCGGTCTCCCAGGCTTTACCGATCGTTTGCGCCAACTGGTACTGGCCCAGATCGCCGTGGGTCGAGCCGCCGATGCGCGCCCGGGTCTCGGCGCCATCGTAGCGATCGCGCATGACCACGTTGACCACGCCGCCGACGGCGTCGGAGCCGTAGAGAGCCGAAGCGCCGTCGGTCATCACCTCGATCCGCGCCACGGCCGCCAGCGGCAGCATCGAGATGTCCGCGAAGTCGCCCATCAAGCCTGCGCCGGCCATGCGGCGGCCGTTGACCAGGACGAGCGTCGCGTCAGCGCCGAGACCGCGCAGGTTCACCGCCGTGGAAAAGGCGCTGTTGGTGTTGGTCGGATCGGCGCCGACCATCGCCACGTCGTCGGCGGTGGTCCCGCCGAAGGCCTGGGGCAGGCTGGTCAGGGCGTCGGCCACGGTGGCGAAGCCGCCGCGGTCGATGTCTTCGCGGCCCAGCACGATAACCGGTGACGGGCCGTCCTTCACGCCGCGGATGTGGCTGCCAACGACGACTTCTTCGAGCTGGGTGACGCTTTCGTTGAGCGGCTCGGCGACGGCGACCGGACGCGGGTCGGTGGTTTGGGCCGGAAGACTGTTAGATGCCTTAGGCCGTCGATCGGCGATCGGCAGGCGGGACGGCCGTAGCACGAGCACGCCGGGGCGGGCCTGCTGCACCTCGATGCCGCTGCCGGCCAGGAGCTGATCGAGCGCCTCGCGCGCCGTCATCTGCCCATGGACGGCAGGCGCCTTGCGGCCGGCCACGAGCTGGTTTTGGAAGAAAATCTTGACGTGGCCCTGAACGCCCAGATCGACCAGCGACTTGTCCAGCGGACCGCTGGGCAGGGAGATCATCGTCCGTTGTTCGACGGTCGGCTGGGGTGCAGCCTGGACAAGACACGGAGCACTGAACGCGAGCACTGTCAGCGAAGCGCTGACCAAAAGACGCTTGGAGAACCGACCCATACAAACCCCCGGGGACGCCGGGCGCGATCCTCATGACGCGCTAATGACCGGCGGCTTTGCGGGTGGAGACACGCGAGGGGCGGCTCGTTGGTAGCGAGCCTGCGAAATAATTATGTCATCAACCGCCGGAGCGAGGCCGTAGTTCCAGGCCGCCGTCGGGATTGCGGTGAGTTTGCAGGTTGAAGCTCATCGTGACTGCGGCCACGAACGCCTCATCGCCGCCTGGAGCGAACACGCCGCTGATCCGGGCGTCGCCGGGCACGCTCGGCGCCAGCGTGATCTTGGCCCGCTCGTAGCGGTTCATTTCGGCGACGGCTTGCGACAGGGCGACATCGTGGAAGGTGATGACGCCGCTCGTCCAGCCGGTCAGGGTCGCAAGGTCGACCGCCTCCGGCTGGGCCGTGGCCGCGCCAGGGGCCAGGGTAAGGGCCTGGCCTGGCGTCAGCGTCCAGGAGGCGCGCTGGGCGTCCTGCTGGCTGACGTTCACTCGTCCTTGGGCGAGCGCGACGACAGCATCTGGTCCATCATGGCGCACGTCAAAGCGCGTACCGATCGCACGCACTTGCATGGGGCCGGCGCGGACCAGGAACGGACGAGCCGCATCGTGGGCGACGTCGAAGAAGGCTTGGCCCTTGACCAGCGTCAGGCGTCGCTCGCCACCCGTAAAGCGCACCTTCAGCTCGGTGTCGGTGTTGAGCAGGACCGTCGAGCCGTCGTCGAGATGGGCGGTCAGCCGGCCGCCGACCTCGGTCTGATAGGTTTTGGGTTGAACGACCAGCCACGCGACCAGAGCCGTGGCGAGCGCACCGGCGACCGCCATGCCGCTCCACAGCCGCGGCGACGACGGCCACTTTACGGCTTTCACCAGAGGAGGCGTGGGCTTTGGCCGTGACAGGATCGCGCGCGTCGCCGCCCGGAAGTCCGCATCGTCGCGCAGATCGATTGCTTGTTGGCTGATCTCCTCCATGCGCCGGTAGGCGGCGCGGTTACCCGGCCGCTGGATCCACTTGTCAAAGCGTTCCAGATCCTCGTTCTCGACTTCGGTGTCGCTCAGGCGCGTGAACCACGCCGCCGCTTCGTCTTCCTGACGGCGGGTCATTCGTCGGTCATCGATCATGTCCAGCGTCCGCCTTAGTCCCGCATCGCCTGCGAGGTTCGCTTCAGCGCCATACGCATCCGGTGGTGAACGGTCGTTCGCGGAATGCACAGCTCGGCGGCGATCTCCTCGTAGGTCATGCCCTCGACGTGGTTGAGCATAAATACTTCGCGCAACTCGTCGGGCAGGGCCAGCACGATCTGTTTGAAGGTGACGGACTGCTCCTGGGACGGACTGACCGATGTGATTTCGAGCGTGCCCGCGCCGATATCGTCGGCGACCTCATGATAGCGATCGCGGCGCTGGTTCGAGGCCAGGTTCTCCGCGATCCGAATGAGCATTGCTTTGGGGTGGCGAAGCGTGCCGGCCGCCTCATACGGCGCGGCGCGCAGGTAGCTGTCATGCACAAGATCGTCGGCGGCGGCGTGGCCATGTCGCCGCCGCATCAGCGCACGGAACCACCGGTCATGACGCTTGAAGAGCTGTTCGAGCGAGTCGGCGAGCGAAGGGCTAGGCGGGGCAGGCGGTGAGGTGACGTCCACAGGGCAGGTCCGAACAACGATCGGTCCACAGAATCCTACGTTCTATTTAACATGGGAAGGCTAAAAACACAGTTTCATAACATTTGACGATATGTGTGGCACTGGTTCGTTGACCGAAAATTCCCGCGCAAAGTGCGGGGGCGTTTCGGATCAATGGCCACGTTGGAAGAGCAGCTTGGGGCGATGGTGCGTTACCATCGGGTTCGCGCTGGTCTTTCGCAGCAAGAGCTTGCCGACCGGATCGGCAAAACCTCGGTCACTGTTAGCCGGATTGAGACAGGAAAGTCCGCGACGAAATTCGAAGGCCTCACCGGGTTGGCCGCCGCGTTGGAAGTCGACGTCCGCGATCTCTTTGGCGTGGGTTCATTCGCCGCCAAGGAGGGCAGGTCCGATCCTCTTGTCGGGATTGTGGATCAGCTAGCCGGCCTGAGTGACGCCGAGTTGAGTTTGATCGCAGAGATCCTCGGCTCGATGTTGAAATTCAAAGACGCGAAATAGGCGCCGGTTTAGGCGCAGCTAATCGACACTGTGCGCGCAGCGAAATGACGCTGGTCGCGCGACTCGGCGCCTGTCCCAGTACGCAACCCCTTTTCGAACCACGATTAGCCATGGCTCAGCTGGGCTCCACGGTGGAGCCTCTGGCGCCATGGTCGCATGGCCGCGTCCGTCGCCTCGTCGGGATCAGGACATCCGCCCCCACAGCGTTCCGGTGGGGGCCGTGTCCGCTCGACCTCGGCGCCAAGCCTGGCCTGGGAATTCCTTCGGCGAAATCCCGGCTATCGAGCAGACTATGCGCATTGGCGGCGCGCACCGGACGCCTCGCTTGACCGACGGTGGGGCCTGCGCTTCGCCGCCGATCCGCAGCTGACCGCCGAAGACGCCAAGGTCTTTTGGCTGCCGGAGGTGGCGCCCGGCATCGTCCTGCGTCTCGAACGAAGGCCGGACGCGGACGGCGGCGTCCGTCGCTCATTGCCCAAGGGCCTTTTCGTTCGCGCCGATGACGGGCTTCATCTGCGCACTGACTGGGGCCTCCAAGTGCTGGTCCGCGGCGAAGACCGGTCGGACGCATCGCTCTTCGTTGCGCTGTCGTTCGACGAGCACTTGCGTCTTCGGGTGCGGGCAATCGACGCTCTGGAGCGCCTGACGGCGGGGCGTCCGCCGCCCAAGTCTCATCTCTCGCAGGCGCAACTGGCGCGCCTTGGGCGCTGCTTGAGCGCTCTGGACGGCGACTTGGCCGGTGAGAGCTATCGCCAGATCGCTGAAGCGATCTTCGGCAAGGCCGCACTGTCGCGCGAGCCTTGGAAGACCGCGACGGTCCGCGCCGCCACGATCCGCCTTGTTCAGACGGGACGCGCCCTGATGAACGGCGGCTACTTCAAGCTCCTGCGCGGAGGCCTCTAGGCCAGGGGAGGGGGGTGACGAAACCCGCCCCCCCGGTCTTCGTCATCCCTCCGGGCTCGAGCCCTACGCCAGCCTATCCGAAAGACGCCGGACGTATCCGGACGTCGCCGAGGATACGCTAATGACCGAGCCCGAAGGAGGCGCGCCGCTTCGCCACCTGATGACGCCGGAGGCCGCCCGCTTTCTGGGCCTGTCGTACCGAACGCTGGAGAAGCATCGGAGCTACGGGACCGGTCCGGTCTATCGGAAAATGGGCGGACGGGTCGTCTACGCCATGGAGGACCTGTTGGCCTGGTCCCAGCGCGGCGCCCGCATCTCCACCCACGATCCAAACGCCGAGGTGCTGCCGCCGGCCAAGCGCCACGCCGCGCTCGCGCCGCCCTTCGCTGCGCCAGTCGACAAGCGGGGCGACAAATGAACACCCAGGTCGAACTCCTCTGGCTCGAGGGCCAGATCGAACGGTGGATCCGCTTTGGCCGATCCGTGGGCGAGCACATCATCGATCGGCGCGCGCGCCGGCTGGAGTTTGCGCCAGGCGCGGTGTTCGCGTTCGTCCGCTGGCGATCTGGCGACTACGGCACGGTCGAGTCCCGCATCGCCGTCCTGCGCGCCGTCGCGCCTGGAGACGCCTTCACGACCTACCCCTTTGTCGCGCCGGGCGCGGAGATTCTGCTCAACATCAGCGGATGGGCGAAGGTCCAGGTGGTGTTGAGCGCGATCGACGCCATCGAGGGCCAGGGCTTTCGCGCCGAGGATGTCGCGCCCGATCACTGGCGCCATGTCGGCGCTCGGATTGGCGCTGGCCTTCCGCCTCGGCCCTACGATCGCGCCCGCCATCGCGCCTGGCTGCTGCGTCGCAGGCTCGCCCGATGAGTCGCCAGACCCTTCGACCCCTGATCATCGGCGGCGGCGCCTGCGCAGCGCTTGCGGCCGTTGCTCTGCTGGCCCCCGCCAAGCGCCTGGTCCTCAACACCACGGCCAGCGCGCCGATCGGCTTCTACTGGCTGACCGACGAGACGGCGGTGGTCGGCGATCTGGCGCTGGTTCGGCCGCCTGCTGACTTGGCGCGCTGGCTCGCGGTTCGTGGCTACCTCCCGCTCAATGTGCCGCTGATCAAGCACGTGGCGGCGGTTGGGGGGCAAGCGGTCTGCGCGCGCGACGATGTCGTGGCGATCGACGGGCGTGTGGTGGGAAAGATCCTGAAGCGTGATCTGGTCGGTCGTCCTTTGCTTGCTGCGGGGACGTGTCGGCGCATCGCAGAGGACGAGGTTTTCCTGCTCAACGCCGCCGCGCCCAGAAGCCTGGATGGTCGCTACTTCGGACCCGTGCCGCGCGACAGCGTCGTCGGCCGCCTGCGCCCTCTTTGGATCTGGGAGCGCTGATATGGCCAAGACCTGCCTGCTTTCCCTGTTCGGTCGTCTGCAACGGCCTTTCCCCGTCCCGGCCAAGACCGCGTCGGCGGTCGCGCGCAGTCGCGGTCAGGGGCGGCCCCTTGGCCGGCGCGCGGGGCGCGCTTCCCTTGACGGCGACGAGCACGGCTGCACGTTCCATGTCGCCGGGATGACTGCAAGGACGCCGCGCGTGAAGCGCGCGACCGTACTCCTTCTGTCTTTGATGTTGGCGCCATCAGTGGCGTTTGCCGGTCCTGCTTCCAACAAGGAGGCAGCACAGCAGGCGACCTCGATCGCCGTCTCGGTTGAAGAGGCCTCTGCGCGGTTTGGGCTCCCCGTCAGCTGGATTGAAGCGGTGATCGCCGCCGAGAGCGGCGGGGACCCGGGTGCGATCTCGCCCAAAGGCGCGATGGGCTTGATGCAGCTGATGCCGCTGACCTGGCGCGAGCTCAGCGCCGATCTAGGTCTTGGCTCTGATCCGTTCGATCGGCGCAGCAACATCATCGCCGGCGCCGCATATCTTCGTCGGCTCTACGATCGTTTCGGGCGTGTTGGGTTCCTGGCCGCCTATAACGCAGGGCCCACGCGCTACCAGGCCATGCTCGACGGCGGCCGAAAGCTGCCTTCCGAAACGCTCGCCTACGTCGCCACCGTCGAGGCGCGGATCCGGCGCGCGCAATCGATCCAGACGGTTGGATCGGCGCCGAGTATGCGCGATTGGCGGAGCGCGGCGATCTTTGCGCCGATCCAGGTCCGTCCTGAAGGAAGCCCCGACCAGGCCGTGATGATCACCGTGGTCGAGGCGGGCGAACCGGAGGTTCGGCCGTGATCGCTCGGGCGGCCAGACCGGATGAGGAGGGGCTGGGAAAGAGCACGGAGGGGAGGCAGAACAGGGCAGGGAAAGACGGCGAGATTAAAGGGCCAGGACCTTTTGGGTCCATGGCCTTGATGGTGTTGAGGAAATTCCGGGACCTCGCCTGGGGCTCGGGTCCCGGATTTCCAAGCTTTCCTCATCTGTTCAACGACTTGTCCGGGACCTTTCGTCTGGGGAGGTCTCTTTGAGCGAAGAGAACGAGTTTTTCCTTCGTCTGGGCCGGATCGGCGACAAAGGCGCCGGCGCGTTGCCGCGCCAGCGTGGCTTCGTCCAGGAGGTTCTGGGCGCCGCACGACGGAGCGGTCAGGGCGCTCTCGACTTGAAGGGCCGCTCTGGCCGGCGCCGGTCGGGCAGGGGGCGTGACGCCGCCGCCCGCGGCCGAGGCGGATCTCGGCGCGTGGTCGTCAAGGCGCGCATCGTCCGCCACCAAGGTCGCCGCTATCGCGCCGCGCCCCTGGCGACGCACATGCGCTACCTGCGCCGAGAAGGCGTGACCCGCGACGGCGCGCCCGCCGAGTTGTTCGATCGCGACGGCGCGGCCGACCACGCCGCCTTTGCCGAGCGGTGCGACGGGGACCGCCACCATTTCCGCTTTATCGTCTCGCCCGAGGACGCCGCGGCGCTGGCCGACCTTCGAGCCACTACGCGCGACCTCATGGCCCAGGCCGAGAAGGATCTTGGGACGCGACTGGACTGGGTCGCTGTCGATCACTGGAACACCGACCACCCGCACGTCCACGTCTTGATCCGCGGCGTTGGCGAGGACGGCCGCGACCTGGTCATCGACCCCGACTACATGACCAAGGGCCTTCGCGAACGGGCCCAGGCCCTGGTGTCGCTGGAGCTGGGACCGCGCTCTCCCGAAGAGATCGCCGCGAGCTTGGATCGGGAGGTCGAGGCCGAGCGGTGGACCAGCTTGGACAAGGCGCTCAAGGGCCGCGTCGGTCCAGAGGGGATGGTCGATCTTCGGCCGCCGGCCGGCGGCGAGCGTGTCCCGCCGCGCCTGATCGGCCGCGCCCAGCATCTGCAGCGGCTTGGTCTGGCGGACGAGGACGGCGGTCGCTGGCGTCTGGCCGAAGATCTCGAGCCGCGACTTCGAGCCTTGGGCGAACGCGGCGACATCATCAAGACGCTGCACCGGTCCATGCGCCAGGCCGATCGCGCCATGGCGGACCTGCGCATCCAGGCCGACGAGCTGGAGGCGCCGATCCTTGGGCGTCTTGTCGATCGCGGCCTGCATGATGAGTACAGCGGCCAGGCCTATGCCGTGGTCGATGGCGTCGATGGGCGGCTGCACCATTTCCGCTTCCAGGATTTGGGCGCTACCGGCGACACGCCGATCGGCGGCATCGTCGAGGTGCGCACCCGGCGTCTGCCGGGTGAGAAGCCGGCGCTCGATCTGGTCCATCGCTCGGACTTGCCCCTGGAGCGCCAGGTCGGCGCATCGGGGGCGACTTGGCTCGATCGCCAGCTGGTCGTGCGCGGTCCGGCGCTGCTGGCTGAGGCGGGCTTTGGCCGAGAGGTGAGGGAGGCGCTCGATCAGCGCAGGGCCCATTTGCAGTCCACGGGCCTGGCCGACCGGCTGGGCCGGCCGCAG
This sequence comes from Caulobacter sp., assembly GCA_041905125.1. Taxonomy (GTDB): domain Bacteria; phylum Pseudomonadota; class Alphaproteobacteria; order Caulobacterales; family Caulobacteraceae; genus Caulobacter. The sequence continues at coordinate 14,762 of JAYRLX010000015.1, forward strand.
GCAGGGCTCGTTGCGGGCCTGCGCGCCCGTGAGCTTGCCCGCGTGGCCGACAACATCGCCGCTGAGACCGGCGGGACCTGGAACCAGGCCAAGACTGGCGACCAGATCTCCGGCGTCTACCAGCGCCGGGTCGACCTCGTGTCTGGGCGCTTTGCCATGATCGAGGATGGCCTGGGATTCCAGCTTGTGCCCTGGACCAGGGGGCTGGAGGAGCGGCTGGGGCAGGAGGTGCGCGGCGTCGTCAGCCAGGGCGGCGGCATCGACTGGGCCCTAGGGCGCAAGCGGGGGATCGGGCGTTGAAGAGCGAGATCCCATCATGAACGGTACGAAAATCCTCTGGGGCCAGATCCTCGTGGTCGCGCTCCTGGCATTGGCCGGCGTGTGGCTGGCGACCGAATGGACGGCTTGGCGACTTGGCTTCCAGCCGCAACTGGGGCCGCCTTGGTTCTCCCTCGGCGGCTGGCCGGTTTATCCGCCGCCGGCCTTCTTTGTCTGGTGGTTCGTCTACGACGCCTATGCGCCCGACGTGTTCGCGCGCGGCGCGTTCATGGCGGCCGGCGGCGCGCTGGTCGCCGTCTTCGTGGCGATCGGCATGTCGATCTGGCGCGCCCGCGAAGCCAAAAAGGTGACGACCTATGGCTCTGCGCGGTGGTCCACGGAGGAGGAGGCGAGGGCGGCTGGCCTCCTCGGAGCGGACGGCGTCGTGCTCGGCCGGATGCAGGGTCACTACCTCAGGCACGATGGCCCAGAGCATGTCCTCTGCTTTGCACCGACCCGGTCGGGCAAGGGCGTGGGCCTGGTGGTGCCGACCTTGCTGACCTGGCCAGGCTCGGCCGTCGTGCACGATATCAAGGGCGAGAACTGGCAGCTCACAGCGGCCTGTCGGGCCAAGGTCGGGCCGGTGCTGCTGTTCGATCCGACTAATCCGGCATCCAGCGCCTACAATCCACTGTTGGAGGTACGCCGCGGGCCGACCGAGGTTCGGGACGTTCAGAATATCGCCGACATCTTAGTCGACCCCGATGGCGCGCTCGAGCGTCGGTCGCACTGGGATAAGACCAGCCACAGCCTGCTGGTCGGGGCCATTCTACACGTCCTTTACGCCGAAGCCGACAAGACGTTGGCGGGCGTGGCCAACTTCCTGGCCGATCCCCGTCGGACCATTGAGGCGACGTTGCGGGCGATGATGGCCACGCGGCACCTGGGAGCCACGGTCCACCCCGTCGTCGCAAGTGCGGCCCGGGAACTTTTGAACAAGAGCGACAACGAGCGCTCCGGCGTGCTCTCCACGGCGATGTCGTTCTTGGGGCTTTACCGCGACCCGATCGTCTCCGCGGTGACCGCGCGGTGTGACTGGCGGATCGACGACCTCGTCGCCGCTGGTCGGCCGGTGACCCTCTACCTGGTCGTGCCGCCGTCGGACATCAGCCGCACCCGGCCCTTGATCCGGTTGATCCTCAACCAGATCGGTCGGCGCCTGACGGAAGGTCTGGAAAGCGCCAGGCATCGGCCGCGTCTGCTGTTGATGCTGGACGAGTTCCCGGCGCTGGGACGGCTCGATTTCTTCGAGCAGGCCATGGCGTTCATGGCCGGCTACCGCATCAAGGCCTTCTTGATCGCGCAATCCCTCAACCAGATCGCCAAGGCCTACGGGGAAAACAATTCTATTCTCGATAATTGCCACGTGCGCGTGGCCTTCTCGACCAACGACGAGCGCACCGCGCGCCGGATCAGCGACAGCCTCGGCACCGCCACTGAGATGAGGGCGATGAAGAATTACGCCGGGCACAGACTCTCCCCCTGGCTCGGTCACCTGATGGTCAGTCGTCAGGAGACCGCCCGGCCGCTGCTGACACCCGGAGAGGTGATGCAGCTTCCTCCGGAAGAGGCGATCGTTCAAGTATCCGGCGTGCCGCCGATCCGCGCCACCAAGGTGCGCTACTATCTAGACCCTGTGCTGGCCGGGCGGGTGGGTGCTCCGCCGTCGGAACTTAGAGCGCTAAGCAGCGGCGCAACGGCCGACTGGAACAGTACCATGACCCCTGCTGAGGGAGCGGCTACGGCGAGCGGTGAGCCGGCCGACGAGGGCGGCCATCGCATCGAGCCGGAGTTCGAAGCGCCGGTCGAACCGACGGCAGAGCCGCCTGCGCCGGAGGTCTGGCTCGACCCGGAAATGGACACCGACGAGTCCGCGCAAGCCGAGCAGACCCGTCGCTTCCGGGCGGCCGCCAGGCAGGCCAGTCTTGACCCCGATGACGGCATTCCGTTGTGAGGTCGCAATGAAGATCCAGACCAAGGTCTTCCTGTCGCGCGACCTCGTGCTGGCGTTGGACGAGCTGTCGCGGCGAACCCGGCGGTCGAAGTCGGAGATCGTCCACGCGGCGGTGGCCAGCTACCTGTCGCCCGACAGCGATGAGGCAGCTGAAGCTGCGGTGGTCCGGCGACTTGATCGGATCGGGCGGGAGTTGGAGCGCCAGGGACGAGACCTGACGATCGCAAACGAGGCGATCGCGCTTTTCGTGAAGGCCTGGCTGACCGCGACGCCGAGCCTGAGCGCGGGCGACCAGAAGGCGCAGAACGCAAAGGGGCAGGAGCGCTACGCGGGGTTTCTGGAGGCTTTGGCTCGGCGGCTGGCAAGTGGCCGATTGTTGCGTGCCGAGGTGCTAGCGGATCGGACTGGAGGCGCCGATAGCTGACTCATCGCTGACATTGGGAAGATCTGCCTTCTGATGTCGCCGACTGTATGCTGGAGGATGGGCGGCGAGCCCTCTAGCGGGGCGTTTGCGGTTCCAAGACGGGTCGCGTGCTGCCGGTCGACGTGGGCCGTCCAGTGTCCGGACTTGAATGACGGCGAGCGGCATTCGGAAGGTGAACCGCGTCTCCGTCGTGTCCGAACTGGCTGTCAGGGCCCCGTGGTGGGCGGTCGCGATTTCCGAGGCGATGTAGAGGCCCAGTCGCTGCCAAGCCCGCAGAAGTCTCGCCTCCAAAGCAACTTGAGTGCGTCTTTTGCCGACTCAAGTCACGGTTGCGCTTCGGCTCTTCGAGGGGCGCTGCTGCGGCGGTGGGGCTATGGAAATTATCGGTGAAAGCCTGGATAGCGTTCTGCACCAACTATATCTCGAAATCGATGCGAATGGTCAGTCGAATAGAGGAAGTCGTGGAGATACCCTCGAGTTGCTGGGTGTCGCCTTAAGAATACTGAAGCCTCGGGCGCGCATCAGCAGGTCTGAAAATAGGGGTAAACCCTTCAGCGCCATCGGTGAACTTCTCTGGTATCTGTCCGGTTCGGATAAATTGGAGTTCATCGAGCGATATGTTAGCGAATATGCTGAGGATGCTGTCGATGGCGTGATCGAAGGCGCCTATGGGCCCAGGTTGCTCGCGATGCGTGGCAACATCGATCAGTTTGCCAGCATTGAGAAGCTGCTCGCCGACAAACCGAATTCACGCAGGGCTGTCATCCAACTCTTCAACGCCGAGGACATCGCCACGGAGCACAAAGAAATTCCGTGCACGACGACGCTCCAGTTTCACGTGCGCCAAGGGTGTCTCCATATGTCGGTGACGTTGCGGTCCAATGACGCCTATTGGGGGCTGCCGCACGACGTCTTTTGCTTCACGATGCTTCAAGAAATGATGGCGCGACGGCTCGGATTCGAATTGGGAGAGTACTATCAGTACGTCGGAAGCATGCATGTCTATGAAAAGTTCTTCGACGGTATGCGCGAATATATCAAAGAGGGCGTCCAGCAGACATCTGAGATGCCGCCGATGCCGGCCGGAAATCCATTCGATCAGGTTGAACACCTGTTGCAAATGGAAAGCCGGCTTCGGGCCGGCGAGACGTTTGCGGTCGCAGCGGAGGTTGAGTCCGAATATTGGGCAGATATCGTTCGACTGCTGCAGGTCTTCTGGGCCCGCGAATGGACCGGCGAGGACTATAGACCGCGCTTGGAACAACTGCGCGGGGAGCTGGTGTCGCCAGCCTACCGTCCCTATGTCGATGGCCGCTTGTATTTGAAGGCGCGTACTGTTGCCTGACTTTGGGGCGATGTTGTTGGGGAGGCTTTTAGATGTGGCCAAGTCGGGAGGCCGAACGCCAGCGGCTCATCAAAGAGCTGACGTCGGCAAAGGCGGCGATGGGGCTCAAGGGGCTCCCCAACGCCGCCGCGATCGAAACCCTTGCGACCCAGTTCGTGGCGAGCCTTCGCCGTGAAGATTACTACCATCTTGTCCAGGTCAAGCCGATCGCTGCGTCGCGCGCCGATCCCAACAACCCGCTTTTCGATGCCGAGCGGGCCGTCGCCTTTCATATGCAGCAGGGCAACATCGACGAAGCTGGCTGGCTGATCTTCCTGATGACGCACTTCGCACGGCGTCCGGACACCGGGTGGCTTCGCCTACAAGATGTCTATGGTCGCCTGGGGACCGGTATCTGGGATTGGCCCAGCGTAACCGGCGCCCCCGGAGCGTTCGACCAATGGCTCGCGGCAAATTGGAGCCGTGTGCGCGGCGCGTTTGGCAATCACCGCAAGTATGAGAGCCTGAGGCCAAATGCGAACCGGCCTATGTCGCGCGCCGTCGGCGACTACCTACAATGGATCGGACCGAATGGGCACGCGGCCTTTTACGCCAATGCTGTCCGGATCGCGGGCAATGACCCCAAAACGATCTTCGACCACCTCTATGAAACGCTCAGGATCACGTCCTTCGGGCGACTGGCGAAGTTCGACTATCTCTCGTTGGTGGGCCGATATGGTCTGGCCCCGATCGAAGCGGGCTCGGCCTATCTGGACGGTGCGACGGGGCCTGGCCGCGGCGCACGCCTGTTGGTGGACGGAAGCGCCACCAGCGCAACGAAGAATTCCGTATTGCAGACGAAGCTCGACGCGCTCGATTTGACTCTCAAGGTCGGCATGGAGGTGATGGAGGACGCTCTGTGTAACTGGCAGAAAAGTCCTACCAAATTCGTCCACTACAAGGGTTAGTCGAGCAACGGCTCGAGATCTTCCCACTTCCAATGGCGTTTGAGGTAGTTCATTTGCTCGCGTCGGATCATTTCTCGATGCTGCATTTGACCGACCGTTAGACCGGGCGCAACGCCGACGGATACGCTGAAGCGTATGACGGCGTCCTTTGAGGCCTGAAGGTTCTCGAATTCTTCCGTGCGGTCCTCAGGGATGATGCAGCGCGATGCGAAATCGTTGGCCTCGCGCTCGCTTTCATCGAGTTCTTCCGAACCGGTGTCGACGTCGGCGTCCACAAACGTCCTTTCCCGGTGGAGAATAAGATGGCCAATCTCGTGAAAAACCGTGAACCAGAACTTGTCGTCCGATAGGCCTCTGAAGCTCAAGAGGATCATGGCCTTGTCGGGACCGACCATCCGGCTTGCCCCAGACGCCGGACAGCCCTGAGGCGCGCGTTGAGCGACCACCGCCACGCCGGCCTCGGCGCATAGGGCCTTCAGCTTGGGCAGAAAACGTTCCGGTTGCCGGACTTTCGAGAGCTTTCGAATAGCTTCTAGGCGATCTTGCAAATTGCCGACATTCCACGGACGGGTCGATACGAGATCAGCGCCAAGTTCTCCACTTCGAAGCCACATCAGCACCGCGCCGGTGTTGGCGGCGTAGGCTTGGGACTTTCGGAACAGCGTGTCGGAGCAGATCCGCCCGTATCGGGCGTCCCACGCATCCATCGTGCCGACGCTGAAGAAGGTCAGGCGACGGCGGATCTCAGAGCGTCGCTTCTCATCGGTCAGCCGCCCCCGGGGCTTTTCCCCAGGAACGGGCAGCAACAGCCAATCATCGGGCTCGGTCGCGGCCGCGCGATCCACGGCGCGTTCGAGGGCGATCTCGTAGTTGCGTTGTCGCTTGATCCAAAAAGACGTGGTTCCGCCCAGGTTCTCGGCCAGGGCGGTCGCGTGACGTTCGCTGACCACTCCCGTACCGTCGAGAAGGCTTCGGACGGTATCCATGCCGCCATCAAGCCACTCGGCGACATCTTGCGCGGAACGTGAGCGTCGGAGCATCAATCCGCGTAAGGCGTCGCCGGGCTTCGAGAACCAGTCGGGCGTGAATTCCTGTACGTCCGTCACTAATGCCTCGAGATTTCCACTAACTTCAACCGGGTTACGCTCGGCCAGACCACGTTCCCGGCGCCGTCTCGCGTGTATCGCTTGCCGACGACGACGAGCGTTGCGCGATACTCCGAACCAATTGCGACGGAAAGTGAGTCGGCCAAGAAAATTATCTCATCGTCACCGTGGAAATCGATCAGCTCGCCGACATTCTCAAACGCCTGGGCATCCGAAATGAACGTCACCAGCGCCGCGGCCGTGACGGTTCCATAGGCTTGCTCCGCGCGTTGCAGACTGACGCACGTCTCATAGAGTTGCTGGTCCTCGAACGAGATAATGATCACCGTGCGCCGTCCTACGAACGCGGGCCGACAACGGTGCACGGCATGTCAGACACGGAGAGTACGAGAACTGTCATTGGGGCAGCGGCGACCCATGGGGCTTGGATTGCTGCTTTGCTCGAATAGCGTCGATGCGAGCCCAGTTTCGCTCCAACTCCCTAGCGCCAGCCTGATCCATATTGATGGCCGAAGCGCTGCAGAGACTGGCCAGCGTGACCATCACGCCGCCGACCTCTTGGTCGGGCTGGCCTTGCGGGCGACCAAAAACGTATTCGACGAGGGCGATCGCATCCAACCTTGAGCATCCATTCGCCTGAGCCAGCTCAAGAGCCTCTTCCAGGAACCTATGGGTGCGTTCTGCGCGATCGGCTCGCACAGCAGGAGGAAAGCACGCCTCAAGCCACTGCTCGACCCGGGCTTGATAGGACGTGATCTCTTGCTGCGTCTTGCCTTCGGAATTGTCCGCCACGCGATTCCCCCCGATCTCGCAGAGCTTAGGCCTAAACGTCTTGGTGGCAACAGGCGTAGGCCCCAATCTGTAGTCTTCATGGTCAGGCCAGGCAGCGCCATCGGGCGCGGCGGCTCAGCCCGGGGGAGGCGGCTCAGCCCTGGTGTTCGGGCGGGAAGACCGGCCTGCCGACGAAGAGGCCGGTAGTCGGCACCCAGGGAAAGCGCGGCACGCCGTACGACAACCCCTTTCGGGCGTGCCTAGGCCGATGCTGCGGAGCCGCTACGGTCGGCGTCATCGCTGATGGAAAGGCGCACCGCCGTCCTGTCATGACGGCGCGTTCGTGCGCGTGCGCACGGCGTTGTCGATGGCGCCAACGAAGTTCCGGATCAGGCCGGCGATGTCCTGGATGAAGGCGCGGGTAAAGACGCTGAGCACCTGGCCGTCCTTGTCGACGCCGTTCCTGTGGACGCAGTCGTGACGGAGCATCACGGCCTTGAACAGGTCGGCCTTGCGCGGCGTCAGGCCAAGGATGCGCACACCCAGCGCAAGCTCATAAAGGGCGTCAACCTTGGCGAGGTTGTGGAACAGGACGCCACGCAGGTGCTCGCGGGCCCGGCGTTCGACTAGCCCGGGATCCTTACGGATCTCGGCGAGCGTGAACTTCTCCTTGGACAGATCCTCGTCCTTGTCGATCAGCCGCTGCATCGCCGCGCCATCCGCCGTCACGGCGTTGAGCAGCGTGTCGCCCAGATAGGCTTCGAGCGCGGTGATCAGGTGGGAGAACACGAGCCGATTGACCAAATCGCGGCCGTTATCCCTGCCGCGATCGGCCAGGAGATCGCCGACCTGGTGGTAGGAGTCCAGGAACACCATCAACGGATTGTCCGGCGTGTCGTAGTCCAGCCATTCCTCCGGCTCGGGCCGTTCATGCTCAAGCCCATAGTCGAAGTCTTTGATCAACTCGTGGGAGCCAACATCGGTGTCGCTGTGGTTCTCGACGCCGACCGGATATTCCCAGAGACCCCAGGTCAACAGCCCCAGGGCCGGGTGGTCGAAAGTCGCCTCGTAATGGATCTCTGGGCCCATCTGCCGCTCGTCGCCGCCGACCGCATCCCAGTCCAGGTCCTCCGCGTCGATCTCGTGCACCACGCCTGTCACGTGATGACGGATTTGGGCCACGCCCCTGCAACGAACTTCCATGACGTTCCTCGTTACGCGCCGGCCATGCAGCGCTCGGTCAATGAGAGCTGCATCTCGAACGGCTCTCTAGAAAGTGGTGTCGCGTGACGAAACATACCGGCGGGGCGGGGTGATAGCGAAACCCTTCTGGCAGGGGGGCGCTAGGGGAGGTTGAAGCGACTGAGCTACAGGTCCGGCAGCAATTGGCACCGCGCCACCGTGGATAGGATTGGCTGGCGGCGAACGCCCTGGGCGCCGGCACCGAGATCGTCAAAGGGGGCTTGGGACCTGACCCCACAGGTTTTCGTGGCTAGGCGCTGAATGGCGCACTACGGCAATCCGGGTCAAAGTTCGACACTGCCACTCACTCTCCCGAAGACCGCCGATTCCCTGTCTTTCTACGCCACAGTACGATCGGCCGATTTGGCTGTTGAGATCGCTCGGAACCGGGTCTTCTTACTCATCCCCGTAAGCAACGGGGACCCGCCGTGGACCTTTCCGAAACCGAGACCGGACGTGAGCGCAGCCGCCAGATGCTGCGCACTGCCCTTGGACCGCTGCTCCTGGCGCGGCTGGAGGATCCGGGCGTGGCCGAGGTCATGCTCAATCCCGACGGCCGAGTGTGGATCGACCGCTTCGATGCGGGCCTGGTCGACGCCGACCTGACGATCAGGGCCGACGACGCCGAGCGGATCCTGCGGCTGGTGGCCCACCACGTCGACGCTGAGATCCACGCCGGCCGGCCGCGCCTTTCGGCCGAGCTGCCGGGCACCGGCGAGCGCGTCGAGGGGCTTTTGCCGCCGCTGGTGGCGGCCCCGACCTTCTCCATCCGCAAACCCGCCAGCCTGGTCTTCACCCTGGCCGGCTATGTCCGCACCGGCGTGATGACCGAGATGCAGGCGAGGGTGCTGCGCGATGCGGTGGCCATCCGCGCCAATATCCTAGTGGTGGGGCCGACCTCCAGCGGCAAGACCACCCTGGTCAACGCGCTGCTGGCCGAGGTCGCCGCGTCGGGCGACCGGGTGATCATCGCCGAGGATCTGCGCGAGCTCCAGTGCGCTGCGGAGAACCAGGTAGCCCTGCGCACTCGCGAGGGGCTGGCCAGCCTCTCGGACTTGGTGCGCTCGTCGCTGCGGTTGCGCCCCGATCGGATCATCATCGGCGAGGTGCGCGGCGCCGAGGCGCTCGACCTGATCAAGGCCTGGGGGACAGGTCATCCGGGCGGGGTGGGGACCCTGCACGCCGGCACGGCCATCGGCGCGCTCCTTCGGCTGGAGCAGCTTATCCAGGAGGCGGTGGTCGTCGTACCCCGCGGCTTGATCGCCGAAACCATCGACCTGATCGCGGTCCTGCAGGGGCGGGGCCGACAGCGCCGCCTGGCGGACCTTACGCGCCTGGAGGGGCTCGCGCCCGACGGCGCCTACCAGCTCAGCCCCGCCTGAGAACCCGCCCCTACCCCCCCCCCCCGGAGATTGCCTCGATGTCCACGCGAGAACCCTCGCGCCTG